>CALHPT010000186.1 GCA_938036405.1 uncultured Tannerella sp. | reverse complement strand
GAACACTTCGACGGGCTGTCGCAGGTTTGTTTGGGCCTGTCGAACACTTCGACGGAGTGTGCGACTTCGTATCGGTTTCTCCGCCTTACTTTTGCCCCCGTTCATTCGGTGCCGCCTTCGGAGGGTTCTCCTCCACCTCGGGCGGGAAAAGGGAATCCGGTGAAAAACCGGAGCAGTACCCGCTACTGTAAGTCTACTTTCCACCGTGTGTCGCTCTCCACACTGCCACTATCCGAACCTCTCGGACGGGAAGGCGCCCCGCGATACACCTTAAGACAAGCCAGGAAACCTGCCGCATGAACGCATTGATAAATCCTCTCGGGACTAAGAGTTTTATTCACTACATAGTATTCACACAATGAGAAAACATGTACTCCAAGGGCGCTACGGCGCTTTGGTGGCTGTCTGCGCTGGACTGTGCGCAGGCACACCGAATCTTTTTGCACAGTCGGAGCTTGGCATCGGCGACACGGTGCACCACCTGGACGAGATTGTCGTGAGCGCCTTCAAACGCCCCGCACCGTCCACCCAGCTGCTGCGCCTGCAAACACCGCAGGCTTACCTGCCCGTCTCCGTCACCGGACTCGAGTCCGAGGTCTGGACTAAGCGCGGCATCACCCACATTCAGGACGCCGTCAAGTTCCTCCCCGGAGCCCACATGCGCACCGTCTACGGTGCTTACCAGCGCCTCGAGGTGCGTGGCTTCGACGTCACTCCGCTCATGGTCGACGGTGTGAAGGACGAGCGCTTTGTGCCGCCCGGAAGCTCCGCCCCCTTCCCCGACTTCTCCTCTATCGAGTCGATGGAACTGCTCAAAGGGCCTGCCTCCGTCTTGCACGGCCAGTTCGCTACCGGCGGCATCCTCAACGTGGTCCGCAAAGCCCCCTCGCAGCGACGCATCCTCAACTTCCGCCTTCTCTATGGCTCGTATGACAACCGTCAGGCGATGATCGACATGGGCGGCGCGCTGACCCACGCGTTGCGTTACCGCGCTGTGCTCAACTACGCCGATATCGAGGGCTATCGGCATACCAACGACCGACGTATGGCAGGCTACTTAGCCTTGGCTTACGACATCAATGAGCGACAGGCGCTCGAGTTCCGCGGCGGATTCAATCGCGATAAGTATGGCACCGACATCGGCCTCGCGCCGACCATGAGTGCCGACATCTATAACGCCGACGGCAGCCTTTATCTGAAGAAGGGCGAGTCGCAGCCCGGCCTCAATCGACGCGCGCGCTACAACAACGAGTCCGACCTTTTCCTCAACAGCGGCGCCAACGCCTCGCTGCGTTACCGCTACGTCGGCTCCGAGGCCTTCCGCCTGAACGAGGCCTTCACCTTCACCTACGACATGAGCGACTATTTCAGCACCGAACCGCTGACGTACCTCACCTCCTCTTCTCCTATTTATAACCACTACTTCGACCGCACCGTCGGCGGCAAGACGGCGCGCACCTACATCTCCCTCGACTCCCTCGAGTTGAGCGGCCCGCTGAAGTTCGGCAACCGCGCTAACCTCTACCATAACCAGTTGGAGGCTAACGGACGCTTCCGCTTGGGGCGCAGTATGAAGTATGAATACCTCGCCGGGTACACCTTCGTCGGGTATATGCGCACCGGCTTCAGCTCCACCCGCGCGCCTCGCAACGATCGTTTCAACAACACCTACGGCGTCTACGGCCCCGGCCTCTACTCCGTGATTGACGCGCACGACCCGCACAGCATGGGCTACATCGCCACGCAGATCAAGACGGCCACCCCTGCCCAGCTCTTCGTGCACGCCCTCTATCTGCAAAACATCCTCGAGCTCTCGGATCACTTCAAGGTGATGTTGGCTGGGCGGTACGATTATGTCCGGTATCAACGCACGCTGAAGAGCATACCTGTCACGGACGATTCGTGGTCGTTCAAACGCACCGAACCCTATACTCCGGTCGACAACTCGGCCTTTACCTATCGCGCCGGACTCGTTTATCTGCCCATCCAACAGCTTTCCATCTACGGTTCTTACGCCAACTTCTTCCAGCCTTTCCGCGAATACTACTCCCCGAAGCTGATCTACGTCAACTCCGAGGGCAAGCGCTTCGACGCCGAACACACGGCGCAGATCTTCAAGCCGCAGACAGGCGATCAGGCTGAGTTGGGCGCGAGATACACCCACGGCAACCTCTTCTACGTCTCCGGCGCCGTCTACCACATCAATCGCAAGAACGAGCGTAAGACGCTGGCCACCGTAGAGGAAGACGGCGAAAGCAAGACGGTCGTTGGTCAGGTGGGTACGACGATCTCCGAGGGCTGCGAGCTGGAGGTGGGCTTCAATCCCCTGCCCGAACTTGCCCTTGCCGCCGGCTACACCTACACCAACGCCCGCGTCAGCGAGATCGCCAAGAACGACTACCTGAACATCGACGGCGACGAGGGTCGGCCGCTGGCTTATGTGCCCAAGAACATGTTCTTCGCCGCTGGCACCTACACCTTCGCCCAGCGTTCCGCGCTCAACGGTTTGGCGGTGAACTTCGCCCTCTCGTACACCGACAAGATGTACAACAACCTGAGCCAAGATGTGGAGCTGCCCTCGCACTTCATCACCGACCTCGGCGCCACTTACCGCATCGGCAAAGGCATCTCGGTATCCTTCAACCTCAACAACGTCTTCGACGTGGAGTACGCCACCAACACCTTCGGAAGGCAGATCGTCCCCAGCATCGGGCGTAACTACACCATCGCGTTGTCTTATAACCTGAAGTGATTATTAGAGGGTAGAGAGTAGAGGGTAGAACCGGGTACGAGCCCCTACCTCTCCGCCCTTCACCTTCTACTCTCTACCCTCTACCCTCTATTATGAACCTCTTTCACCGCTTACACAGGACGCTGGGCCAGGTGCTCAGCGTCTTGTTTGTCTTATGGTTCCTCTCGGGATTCGTGATGATCTATCACAACTTCCCGCGCATCACCGAGAGCGAACGCTACCACGGACTCGCCACGTGCGACACGTCCGTAGCGTCCACCGCCGACAGCCTGCTGCGCCTCCTGCCCGCAGGACGCCTCTCCGCCCTCGCCCTGACCACCGACGGACACGGTGGCGTGCGACTGACTTACACCTCGGACGGCAAGACGCACACCATCGGCGCCCAGACCACGGCCGACGGGCGCGTCGCCTACGACGAGATCCTTCGCTATGCCACCCGACTGAACCCGTCGCCCATCGTGCGCGTCGACACCGTCCGCCACCTCGACCGCTGGCTCACCTACGACCGCCACCTCGACGACCTGCCCGCCTACCGCTTCCACTACGCCGACGCCACGGAGCTATACGTCTCCTCCCGCACCGGCGAGGGCGTGCAGCACAGCACCCGCGCGGATCGCTTCTGGGCCTGGGTCGGTGCCATCCCGCACTGGATCTACCTCTTCAACTTGCGGCACTACACCGGCCTTTGGCGCAACGTCGTCATCATCCTCTCCGGCGTCGGCGCGCTGATGTGCCTCTTCGGCCTCATCGTCGGCGTGCGCATGATTGTGCGGCAATACCGCCAGCGTCGTCGCCTCGGCAGCCCCTACCGCAAGCCGCTCTACCGTTGGCACCACGTGGCCGGACTCTTCTTCGGACTCTTCGTCTTCACCTTCGCTTTCAGCGGCATGATGTCGCTCCAGAAGGTGCCCCAATGGCTCATCCGCACCCACGCTCCGGAGCTTGCTTCGGCCGCCTCCGACCGTTCGCTGCCCCTCGCCCCTGCCGACTATCCGCTCGACTACCGGCAGCTGCTCGAGGCTTACAACGGACGTGTGCAGAAGATCGAATGGTGTGGCTTCGGCCGCCGGCCTTATTACCGCGTTGTGGTCAGCGATAGTGCGCTTTGCATCGACGCCGCTACGCCCGACGTCCGTTCGCTGCGCCTCACCGAGAGCGAGGTCATGTCCTTCGTCCGCGACCTGCTGCCCGACAGCCGCGTGCAGGCCACGCTGCTCCGCGACTACGACGATTATTACATCCATAAGCGCATGCAGCTCCCCCTGCCCGTCTACCGGCTGACGGCCGACGACCCCGACCGCAGCTCGTTCTACATCAACCCCGCGACGGCCGAGGTGCGTTACTTCAACACCAACACCCGCGCCCGCAAGTGGACGTACCAGGCGCTGCACAGCTTCTCAGTCAAATGGATCCTCGATCGCCCCGTGCTGTGGCACGTGCTCATGTTCGGCTCGATGGCTGGCGGCACGATTGTCTCCCTCACCGGCCTCTGGCTCCTCGTCCGTCGCCTGCGGAGGCGGCGGAAGCGGTGAACCGATAGATATCAGATAGATCTGCGTGTCACTCCATAAGGCGAGAGGCTATTTGAGGCTGGGGATATTCACTCGCAACTTTTCGAGTTAACGTCGAACACTTCGACGGGCTGTCGCAGATTTGTTTGAGCCTGTCGAACACTTCGACGGGCTGTCGCGGGTTTGTATGGGCTTGTCGAACACTTCGACGGGCTGTCGCAGGTTTGTATAGGCCTGTCGAACACTTCGACGGGCTGTCGCAGGTTTGTTTGGGCCTGTCGAACACTTCGACGGGCTGTCGCAGGTTTGTATGAGCCTGTCGAACACTTCGGTATTAAGCCGTAACCTTGTGAGTTATTATTAGGCAGAACTTATCTCCTCTCGCAAGGAGGGGACAGGGCGTTGCAACCATAGCCCTAACGCCCCCAGGCCGGCCGCATCGCCGGAAATGGCCTACTTTTGCCCTATACAAAACCACACTCACACAATTAATAACATCGATTTTATGGGGAAGATATTAGTGATCGGCGCCGGGGGCGTGAGCACCGTTGCCGTGAAGAAAATGGCTATGAATGCCGATGTGTTTACTGACATCATGCTGGCCAGCCGCACGAAAAGCAAATGCGATCGCATCGCGGAGGATATTAAGAACGTACGCGTGCGCACGGCTCAGGTCGACGCCGATAACGAGGACGAACTGGTGCGCCTCTTCGAGGACTTCCGCCCCGAGCTGGTGGTCAACCTCGCCCTGCCTTATCAGGATCTCCACATCATGAACGCCTGCCTCAAGTACGGCGTCAGCTACCTCGACACGGCCAACTATGAGCCGCTCGACGAAGCCAAATACGAATACAGTTGGCAGTGGGCCTACAAGGATCGCTTCCGCGAGGCGGGCCTGACCGCCATCCTCGGCTGCGGCTTCGACCCCGGCGTGACGGGCGTCTTCACGGCCTACGCCGCCAAGCACCACTTCGACGAGCTGCACACGCTCGACATCGTAGACTGTAACGCCGGCGACCATCACAAGGCTTTCGCCACCAACTTCAACCCCGAGATCAACATCCGCGAGATCACCCAAAAGGGCCGCTATTATGAAGATGGAAAGTGGCACGAGACGGAGCCACTCTCCGTACATCAGGCGCTGAACTACCCGAATGTCGGGCCGCGCGAGTCGTACCTCATGTATCACGAAGAGCTGGAGAGCCTCGTTAAGAACTACCCCACGCTGCGCCGCGCACGCTTCTGGATGACTTTCGGCCAGGAATACTTGACGCACCTGCGCGTGATGCAAAACATCGGCATGACGAGCATCAAGCCGATCCTCTACAAAGGCGTGGAGATCGTGCCCATCCAGTTCCTCAAGGCCGTCCTGCCCGATCCCGGCGAGCTGGGAGAGAACTACACGGGCGAGACGTCAATCGGCTGCCGCATCCGCGGGTTGAAGGACGGTCGCGAGCAGACGTACTACGTCTACAACAACTGCAGCCACCGCGCGGCCTACGAAGAGACCGGTGCGCAGGGCGTGAGCTACACCACGGGCGTGCCCGCAATGATTGGCGCCAAGATGTTCCTCGAGGGGCAGTGGCGTCGGCCGGGCGTGTGGAATGTGGAGGAGTTCGATCCCGATCCCTTCATGAAGGAGCTCAACGTGCAGGGTCTGCCGTGGCACGAGATTTTCGGTGGCGATTTGGAACTCTAATCCCCCGTCGTTTTATGGCTATACAAGTAGGCGATTGCGTGCCCGACCTGCTCGGGACGGATCAAGACGGAAAGGAAGTGCGCATGAGCGATTATCGCGGTCGTCGCGTCGCTCTGTACTTCTACCCCAAGGACAACACCAGCGGATGCACCGCTGAGGCCTGTAGCCTGCGCGACGGCTATGCCGATCTGCAAGCGGCCGGCTACGACGTGATCGGCGTCAGCAAAGACAGCGCCCGCTCGCACCGCGGATTCATCGAAAAGCAAAGCCTGCCCTTCCGGCTCATCGCCGACACAGACACCACGCTGCAGCAGCAGTTCGGTGTCTGGGCCGAGAAGAAGCTCTACGGACGCACCTACATGGGCACCCTCCGCCAGACGTTTCTCATCAACGGCGAGGGTGTGGTGGAGCGCGTGATCGAGCGTGTGAATACGAAAGATCACGCCCGCCAGATCCTCTCAGAGGAGGCATAACCCCACACATTTACAATAAGCAAACACATACATGGCAAAAGAGAAAAAGGAAGCCGCCACGGGCGGGTTGGACAAGCTGTCGGCCCTGAAGGCGGCAATGGATAAGATCGAAAAGAACTTCGGAAAGGGATCGATCATGGCACTGGGCGACCGGCAGGTGGAGGAGAACATCGAGGTGATCCCCACCGGATCCGTCGGGCTGAACGTCGCGCTGGGTGTCGGAGGCGTACCCCGCGGACGCATCGTGGAGGTCTTCGGCCCCGAATCGTCCGGTAAGACGACCATCGCCCTGCATATGATCGCCGAGGCACAGAAGGGAGGCGGTATCGCCGCTTTCATTGACGCCGAACACGCCTTCGACAGCATCTACGCCAAGAAGTTAGGCGTCGATACGGACAACCTGCTCATCTCGCAGCCCGACAACGGTGAACAGGCGCTCGAAATCGCCGAGCAACTGATCCGCTCGGCTGCGGTAGACATCATCGTCATCGACTCCGTGGCCGCCCTCACGCCGAAGTCTGAGCTGGAGGGCAACATGGGCGAGAGTCAGATGGGCGTTCAGGCCAGGCTCATGTCGCAGGCCCTGCGCAAGATGACGGGTGCGATCAGCAAGACGCGCACGGTCTGCGTCTTCATCAACCAGCTGAGAGAGAAGATCGGTGCGCCGTCGTATGGCAGTGGCCCTCCCGAAACGACGACGGGTGGCAACGCGCTGAAGTTCTACGCCTCTGTCCGCCTGGACATCCGCCGCAGCACACCAATCAAGGATGGCGATGTCATCATCGGTAACCTGACGCGCGTCAAAGTGGTCAAGAACAAGGTGGCGCCGCCCTTCCGCAAAGCAGAGTTCGACATGATCTACGGTGAGGGCATCTCTCACACCGGCGAGCTCGTTGACATGGGCGTCGAGCTGGGACTGATCGCCAAGAATGGCTCGTGGTTCAACTTCGGCGAGATACGCCTCGGTCAAGGTCGCGATTCGGCGAAGCAGTTCTTCAAGGATAACCCCGAGGCTGCCGCCGATCTGGAGGCAAAGATCTCGGAGAAGATGAAGAACCAATAACAGAAGGAGGGGAGCCGTATCGCCGTGGCTTTATCTGAAAAAGAGATCTACCGCGCACTCTGCCGCACGGAAGACGGTCTCCCCCTCTTCTCTCGCGACTGGTGGCTCGACGCCGCCTGTGGCGAGGATCACTGGGACGCACTGATCATCGAGGATCGCGGACGCATCGCCGCCGCCATGCCCCTCTACCAGCCCCTCGCGGACGTCGTCAGTATGCCGTCCTACACGCAGACAATGGGCCCTTGGTTCGCTCCCCTAGCCGCTGACACGAAGTATGCCTCTGCGTTGGCGCGCCGCCAGGAGCTTATGACGATGCTGCTGGAGCGACTTGACAGCCGCCGTGCCTTCCTGCAAAACTTCCATCACGCTGTCACCGATTGGCTGCCCTTCTACTGGGCGGGCTACACACAAACCACACGCTATACCTACCTCCTGCACACCATCCACGATACACATGCATTGCGCGAACGGATGAGCCAAAACATTCGCCGCAACCTCGTCAAGGCCCGCGACCGACACGGCATCACTGTCCGCGCAGGCCTCTCCACCGACGCCCTCCTCACCGTGCAGGAGCAAACATTTGAACGGCAGGGTGTCGCCAACAAACAAGATCCACGTGCACTACGTCGCCTCGTAGAGGCAGCGCGCAGCCGCGGCCAAGGCGAAATCTTCGGCGGTTACGACGCCGAGGGCCAGCTGCATGCGGCCGTCTTTGTCGTGTGGCAACCGAGCGGCGCGAGCTACATCGCCGGCGGTAGCGACCCCGCCCTACGCGCCTCTGGCGCTCACGCGCTCACCCTTTGGGAGGCCGTCTGCCACACGGCTCAATACACTGACATCTTCGACCTGGAAGGCTCCATGCTTCGCGGCGTAGAGCGCTTTTTCCGTGAGTTCGGCGGCGTGCAGACGCCTTACTTCAGCATCCGTCGTGGGCGGCTCAGCTTGTGGGATCGCGCACGGATGAAATGGAGGGGATAAATGGACGAGATACAAGCCTACATCCTCCGTTTCTTGCTGGGCGACAGTGTCCCCGAGGATGCCTGCCGCGCTGTGGGCTATACGGCCGCCGCGCAGGCCTTTCACACTTTCCGCCTCGTCATTCTCCCCTCGGGCTTCTTCGATGAGGACGTCTACGGCACGGCCCGCTCGATGCCCACGCTCCCCTTACCGATGCTCAAGGGCGGCGCGGGGGCGGCGGTAGATGGCGACCTGCCGATCCTCTTTGGCCGGCCGGAGATCACGCGGCGCGGACACACCATCGTCTTGCACGCCGACGTCATCGCCGGCGCTTACTTCCTGCTCAGCCGGTACGAGGAGTGGATGCGGCCGGATGTGCGCGATATCCACGGCCGTTTCCCAGGCAGGGAGTCGATCGCCCATCGCGCCGGCTTCCTCCGCCGCCCGCTCGTCGACGATTACGGCCGCTTGCTGCGTCGGCTGCTGCGCGAGGTCGGTTGCGTAGCCCCCGAACCGCATGCCGCATTCAGCCAGATCAACCTCACGCACGACGTTGATGCGCCCTTCTTCTGCCGCACGCCGCGCAGCATGGCGCGCGAGCTGCTCCGAGGCAATCTCATGGGCGTTTTCCGCGGCTATTTCGGCCGGTTGGAGGATGACCCTTACTACACTTTTCCCTGGATGCTGCAGCAGGACGACCGCATGCGCACCATCTTCGGCGCTGACCACTGTCGGCCGATCCTCTTCTTCCGCGCAGGTGGAAACGACGTGGAGGATCGCCCACACTACGACCTTCACGGGCGCGACATCGGCTGCCTGCTCAAACTCTGCCGCGATTACGACGTCGAGATCGGCCTGCACGCCAGCCACGAGGCGGGTCGCCGACCGGAACTGATCGCCCGAGAGAAGGCGGCCTTGGAAAACGCTATCGACAGGCCTGTCACCTTGAATCGCCACCACTTTCTCGGCCTCCGCGAGCCGCAGCACATGGAGGCCCTCGAGAACGCCGGCATCACGGACGACTACACGATGGGATACGCCGATCAAGTTGGTTTCCGCCTTGGCACCGCGCGCCCTGTCCGCTGTATTTACCCTGCCACACGCCACCTTTCGCACAGGCTCACTCTCCATCCGCTGACTGTCATGGAGTGCACCCTCTCCGCGGAGCGCTACATGCACCTCGACGAGCGTGACGCCCTCCGACTCATTCTCGAATTGGCCGACGAGACGCGTCGCGCCCACGGCAGCCTGACCCTCCTCTGGCACAACACCTCCGCCACACCCCGCGCGGGCTATCTCAAAAATCTCTATAGCCGTACGCTCGTGTTGCTGGCCAACGGCGTCCATGGATCGCTGAGAGAGTAGCTGAAAGGGGAGGGGTAATCATTTTTTTATAGCGGTTCTCCGTAGCGCATGGACGGGTTTTTATTCGTCTCTGCCGGTGATGGGTGTGCGTTTGTTGCTGTTGAAAACGTTGAGAGTGTGTCTGCGAGGTGATCCTAAAGATATGCGGACGAAAAAAGTGATCGTTAGTTTGGATGGATCTTTATTGCACGAAGAAATAAGCGTCAATCTGTATGCAGGGATACCATTTTATAACTAAATAATAATGCTCCTTAGAAGAGAGCAGCTGTTGATCTTGTAATCAGGAATGCTCCTCACGGGAGCACCGCCAATGACATTGCAATCGGGCATGCTCCTCACGGGAGCACCGCCAATGACGTTGCAATCTGGCATGCTCCTCGCAGGAGTACCGCCAATGACATTGCAATCGGGTATGCTCCTCACGGGAGCACCGTCAATGACGTTGCAATCGAGTATGATCCTCACGGGATCACCGCTAATGATGTTGCAATCGGGTGTGCTATTCACGGGAGCATGCTGAATGACGTTGCAATCGGGCGTGCTCCTCGCGGGAGCATGCTGAATGACGTTGCAATCGGGAGTGCTCCTCACGGTAGCACCGTCAATGACGTTGCAATTGGTCGTGCTCCTCACCGGAGCACTGCTATTGAGAATAAAAACGGGGTGCATCCTTGCGGAATACACCCCGTTTTTCAAGAAAGTATCTACTTACTACTCACTCTTTTTGCGGCCGCAGATGTCGCGGAAGTCGCAGTAGTTGCACTGGTCGCTGCGATCAGTTTGGATGAAGGGGATGCGGGGGTCGAATATCTCGTCGAGCGTGTCGCGGAGGGCCGATTCAAAGGCGGGAAGCTGTTGGGTGACGAAATCATCGATAAAAAGGCAGTTCTCTTTCTTAGCCCTCGACTTTCCCAGATAGATCGAGGGGTCGAAGTCGTCGGCGAAGAGATCGCGGACGTAGTAAATCGATGGGCGGAGGGGCAAGCTGCGCGTGAGGCCCTCAGTATGCACCATCCAGCCGTAGGTGAGGACTTGCATGACGGCCGCCTTGCGGGTGTTGCCCTTGTTGCGGTCGAAAAGATCAGTGACGGACTCAAACCGTAGATCTTTTTTGATGCCAGTCTTGTAGTCCACGATGCGGAGCGCGCCGTCGACCTCGTCGAGGCGGTCGATGTAGCCGATGAGGTTGGCGCGGCGGCCGTCGGTGAGGGGGAAGCTGGAGGAGACCCGCTGTTCGGAGCCGACGTAGATGAAGGAGTCGGCCATACGCTGGTCGTAGCGAAGAATTTGGAGAACGTATTTCTCAATCACCTCGCCGGTGAGTCGGTTTTGACCGACGAGTGGGCGCACGTCGTCCGGAGTGTGAAAGAAAAGTTCGGCGAATGCACGGGCCACATGCCGTTTGATGGTGTCGCGACGGGCCATCAGGCCGCCGAGATAGTCTTTTGTAACCGTGGCGCCGCAGAGCGGCTTGTAGATGTCCTCCATGACGCGGTGAAGGATGCTGCCGAAGAGGCGATGCTCGACGTTTTCAGTGACTTCCTCTTCCTCTTTGAGCCGGAGGACGGTAGCGAGGCAGAAGCGCATGGGGCAGTCGATGTAGTTATTGATGGTGCTGGCCGAAAGCTTGTGGCCGCCGGGTTGCAGGTATGCGTTGAGGGCGTCAAGCACCTGGCCCGTCTTTTCGACACTGAGAGCGAGCGGATAGGAGGAGGTGATGGCGAAGGAGGGCACCTGTTCGACGATCGGCGTCTCGTAGTGATAGCGTAGCTGATGGACAAAGCGGCTGACTTCGCCCGTCGTGCGGAAGCCGTCCGTGCGGGTGTCATAGAGAAGGGTGACGCTGCGGGCGCGCGAGATCATGCGGTAAAAGTGGTAGGCGAAGACGCTGTCGCGATGCTCGAAGGTGGGCAGGCCGAAGCCGTGGCGCAGCGTGTAGGGGATGAAAGATGGCGCGGCGCCGCGGGCCGGAAAGAGGCCCTCGTTCATGGAGAGGATGATGAGGCGATCGAAGTCGAGGACGCGGGTCTCAAGCACACCCATGATCTGTAGTCCGGCGAGCGGCTCACCGCGGAAGGGGATGGCGACCGTCTCCAAAAGGCGCGATAAGAGGCGGGTGTAGGTGTCGATGGTCATGGTGATCTCTGCCTCTGCGATGAGGTCGTTCATGCGCGTCAGGGTGGTGTAGTAGGTATGGGTAAATTCGCGCTCGATGGCATCCATGCCGACGGGATCAGCGTCGTCGACAGCCTTGTCGACGTCCCCCTCCGGGAAGAGTCCGTTGAGGCCTTTGAGCAGGTCGATGAGGTAGCGCGAGAGGTCGGCGGCGGAGGTGACGCGCCGGAAGATCAGCCGGAGCAGATCCGTCTGGACCAAGTCGGCGGCGGGGATATAGATGCGGTTATTAGCGGTGATGTTACTAAGGAGAGCGGCCACCACCGTCGGCTCGGCGCGGCGGATGTAGCGATGATTGAGAATGGCTGTGACCTCGCGGTGGTAACATTCTACGCCGCCGCCGGGGGCTGTGCGGAGGTTCTTTTGGAGGGCTAACACGTCCTTCATGAGCGAAGCTACGGGGGTGTCCGTGAGGGGGTAGCCGAGCGTGATGTTGATATGGGGAATGGCGTGTGGGATGGCGTTGAGTACGGGCAGGAGCAGGCGCTCGTCGGGGAGAACGACGGCGGTGCGCAGTGCCTCGTCCTCATCCATTCGGTCGCGACCTGCCGCCATGCGTAGGAGCAGCTCGTGGACATGTTTGGCCTGGCCGATGCGCGAGGGGAGGCCGGTGAGGACAATCTCAGGCGCGTTCGGCTCCTCGGGAGGCAGGTCGTGCGCAGAGGGAAAGCGGTGGATGTAGTTGCGGAGGAAGTGAGAGGCGCGGTTGTCCTTATCCAGCACGCGGTGGAAGCCGCCCGCGTCGGGGTCGGCCGTCATCGTCCCGCCGTCCCAGTAGAAGTCGGCAATGCCTTGCTTCTGCAATTCCTCCAGGAGCACCTCTTCGGCCCGAGTGAGGGCGTTGAGCCCGACGAAGACCACGCGGGTGTAAGGTAATTCGGCGCCCTCGTCGCGTCGGATACGCTCCACGACGTCGCGGGCGATCATGCCCTCGTAGCCGCGCCCCCGTTCGGCAAGTTCAGCGCGGAGGTCGCAGTAGACGTCATGGAGGATGTCCCAGACGCCGAAGAACGATCGGCGGTTGCCATCGCTTTCCGTATCGGGTCGGAAAGACGCCCAGAAGGATCGGATGGCTTCGATCTGATCAGGCGCTAAGTAGCTGAGATCCTTTTCGAATTCGTGGAGGTGACTGGCATTGGTGAAGAGTTGGCGGGCGTCGACGAGGTATTTATCGACGTCGTCGAAGTCGGCCAGCAGCATTTCGCCCCAGTGGACGAAATCGTCGAACGCCTCTTGGCCGCCGCTGCGTTTTATATAGATATGGTAGAGCAGGAAAAGCATCTGTAAATGATCCGCAGGCTGTAGCGCGCAGAGCTGCTCAAAGAGTCCGTTGATGGTGAGGATGGCCGGCGAGAAGAGCGGGTGGTCAGCTACATGTGAAAGATACTTGCGGAAGAAGAGACCTGCGCGACGGTTGGGGAAAATGAAGGCCATGCGCTGTACGTCATCGCCGTAAGTCGTGTAAAAGAGGTTGGCAACCTGCTGAAGGAAGGGAGTCATGAGGATAAAAACGATGAATCAGGGGGTGGGGTAGAGGTTTATAAGTGCGTTGGCGAGCAGCGCGCCGAGCAAAAGAAAGGGGCAACCTGCGAAGGCTCCCCCTTTCATTGTGCGGTTTATGAATGAATGTCAGATGCTCTCCCGGCTGGAGATATACTTCATGAATTGTGTGCGTTCGTACATCGATGCGTCTGCGGCATTCGAGAGGCTCAAGCGTCCGCGGAACTCCTCGACCGACTCATACTTCGTGCGTTCCATCCAGTCGGCGATCTGCGTGATCATGTTGGGTAACACCTTCGCGCCGTTCTTGTACAGCGTGCTGCAGAGCTGAACGGCAGATGCGCCGGCTAGGATGCACTTCACAGCATCCTGCCACGTGTGTACGCCGGTAGATGCGGCGATCGGCATGTCGGGCAATGCACCCGAAACGATGGCCGTCCAGCGCAGCGTGTCGCTCAATTCAGACGGTTCGCTGAAGGGCGGCGCAGCCACTATGCGGCAGCGGTCGATATCGATGTCCGGCCGGTAGTAGCGGTTGAAAAGCACCACGGCGTTGGCGCCGAAGCCCTGCAATCGGTTGACAAGTGCGGGGATGGTGCTGAAGCCCTTGCCGATCTTCATGATGATGGGGATGGAGATGCGGCGGCGCACGTCCTTCAGGATCGAACTGTAGAGGTTGAGCACCTCGCGGCTGTCTGAATGGATGTCGGTGTCTAAGTAGAACACGTTCAGCTCCAGTGCGTCAGCGCCGGCGCGCTCGATTTCGGCGGCAAAGTCGGCCCACGTGTCAGCGCGGTAACAGTTTACGCTGGCGATCACGGGGATCACATGGCAGGCGGCCTTGCTGTCGCGAATCAGCTGGAGGTACTCCTCGCGGCCGTTAGCGCGTACGTAGGCGCGTACATAGTCCTCTGCCTCAGGATAATCGTTTGCACCAGCCATCAGGGCGTCGCCCTGCGCTTCGATCTGCTCTTCGAAGAGCGATTTAAGTACCACGGCGCCCGCGCCGGCTTCTTCCCAGCGGCCGTTCTGCTCCGCCTTGTTCGTAAGTCCTGAACTGCCGACGATCAACGGGTTGCGCAGCGTCAATCCGGCGTATTTTGTCTCTAAATTTCTCATTGATTATTCGTTTTTACTGTTTACGTTTTACGATTTATCTGCTATTTAATACTCCCTCTGTCCAAAGATCTTCGTCCCCACACGTACCATCGTGCTGCCCGCCTCGACGGCTATCGGGTAGTCGTCGCTCATGCCCATCGAGAGTTCGGTGAAAGCCTCGCTGACGGCGTCTGGCATGCCCCGCACCTCATCGAAGAGTGCGCGCAGTCGCCCGAACTCACGGCGCACCTGATCCGCATTGTCCGTGAACGTAGCCATGCCCATCAGGCCCGCCACCTCCACGTGTGCATACTTCGCGAACGTGCCGTCGGCGAATAGTGCCCGACACTCGTCCGCGCTGAATCCGTGCTTCGAGTCTTCTTCGGCAATATGCACCTCGATCAGTACGCGAATCCGTCGTCCCACGCGTTCCGCAGCACGGTCGACCTCGGTCAGCAACCGTAGTGAGTCAATGCTTTGGATGGTGTGAATGAAGGGCGCGAGGTATTTCACCTTGTTCGTCTGCAACGACCCGATAAAATGCCACTCAATGTCGTTCGGAAGCAACGGTTGCTTGGCCACGAGTTCCTGTACGCGACTCTCCCCGAACACGCGTTGCCCAGCATCGTACGCCTCACGCACCACATCGGCTGCATGAAACTTCGACACCGCCACCAGTTCCACACCCTCGGGCAGCGTGGTTCGCACCGTCGCCAGACGTTCCGCTATCGTGCTCATGCTTCGTCCTCCGCCGCGCCTTTCTTCGGAGCTTCACCTTGCCGCGCCTTCGCACCCTCAGAGAATGGGAAGACATCCACCAGTGGACTTTCCGTGATGGCCGCTACTTCATAGTCCGCCATCGATCCCTTCATGCCCTCGTCAATCGTCTCCAGCGCCTCCCTCACAGACGATGCTTGGGCTAACATTTGTACGGTAGTGCGTTTCTCCATCCCACTCTTTTCGTCAAGCGAGATGTAGCAGACCTTCGCTTTATAGTATCGATCGCCCTGTTCATTATAAAACAGTTCCGATAGTCGCACCCGCTTGATGTCGGCTACTAGGAACTCTCCCGAGATATAGGGCTGCAATTCCTCGATGATCCGTGCCTCCGCTTCGGTAAACGACATCGCGTCTACGAGGTAAGGCTCCGTCACCTTCTTCTGCATTCCACCTTCTATCATCTTTTCATATGACACTTTGCATTCAAACCAATTCATGACATCTGTCTTCTTATTATATCTATACGTATGCTATTTCATTTCTGCTTATCGGTCCGTAAACGGCTGTATACTTCCAAATCCGTATGCCGACCATTAGCTAACCGTGCCCCACCCCGTTCTGTTCCTTCGTGTACAAACCCCAATCGTTCCGGGATTGCCCGGCTTCGTGCGTTTTCCGTTGCACACTTGATCTGTATCCTGAACATCTGCTGCTTTCGAAAGGCCCACCGGCACAGAGCCTTTACTGCCTCCGTCATTAGGCCTCGTCCTTGATACTCCTGGCGCAACCAGTACCCCAACTCAGTCCTACGGTTTTCACGATCTGTATCCTTGAATCCTATTAGCCCCGCAAATTGCCCCTCATACACGATTGTGAACACGTAATCGCCCCGTTCAAAATCTATCATGGATGTTCGCACAAAGCGAAGCGTATCCTCAATCGTCCGTGTCTGGCTTACAAATGGCAGCCATTTAGTCAAATAACTGCGTTGCGTGTTGAGCGCATTGAAAATATCCGGTGCATCCAATGGAGTTAACGGTCGTAGGACTGTAGTCGTATTCAGCCTAATTCCCTCCACCTTGTTTCTCACCTCCATCATGCGCTACCTATTTATATTTATCACTTATAGTATGATCTGTCTCGTCTCGATTGAATCCTATTCCCAAGTTTTTTCGAGAGGAGGCAAAACTATGACA
>CALHPT010000185.1 GCA_938036405.1 uncultured Tannerella sp. | reverse complement strand
AAGAAGATCAAGGCGTCAGGGACGCCTGCCAAGTTTACCGGGTACCGGGCATATGGCTCTACTCTGGCTGGGGCTGTCGGGCTTTGGCGGCTTGGTACTGGCGGATCATCTTTCGACGGACGCGTATGATCTGCCGACGGTAGACGAGGGCGGCAAGGAGAAAGTAGAGGCCGGTCTGCAGCCAAAGGAGGCGGTACTCACGGGCGACGTCGAAGAGGCTAGCGCCGCAACTCTTGATCAGCACAAAGCCGCGGATGGCTGGCGTGGAGGGGAAGAGTTGGGCCAGGGCGCGCCAGTAGAAGGGAAAGGCGTCGGTGGGCCAAGAGATGCCGGAGAGGAAGAGCAGGATGACGGACATGAAGACGAAGAGCATCATGCCGGACTCGCGGGTGCGCATGAAGCCGGAGAGGATCATGGCAAAGAAGATGCTGGCCAGGAGGTAGGGAAGGAGGAAAAGCAGCGCGTCCCAAGGGTTGCCGACGGAGGGGTAGGCGAAGATGCGCGGAACAACGACAAGCGTCCAGAGGCACACGGGGATGTAGATAATGACATAGGCGAAGGCCTTGCCAAGGAGGACACGAAGGGTGCCGCGGAAGTGTCGATCAAGGGGGACGAGGTGGTGGAAGCGACTTTGCTCGCGGGCTGTACCGCCCAGCATACAGATACCCAAGACGAGCGTCTGCTGGATGATGAGGATTAAGACGGCAGGCAGGAGGAAGCTAGCGAAACCGTTGGCCGGGTTGAAGAGGGCCACGGACTCATAGGGGATGGGCGCGACGTAGATCTGCTGCAGCTCGTCGGTGGATTGGGGGGTGCGGGCAGCTCGAATCTCGCGTCCCATATCGAGCGAAACCTCGGTGGTGGCCAGGAGGAGGGCTTTGTAGTGCAGCAGCAGGCTCATGTCGGTATAGAGCGAGACAGTGGCCTGGCGTCCGGCAGCAAGATCGCGGTTGAAGTCGGACGTGAAGAGGAGAATACCGTAGGCTTGCTTGCTATCAACTAACCGACGGGCGTCCTCGATGGATCCACAGGTGGCCACGACGCGAACGTCGGGCGTAGCATCGACGCGGCGGATGAACTCGCGGCTGCGCTGCGATCCGCTCTGGTCGACGACAGCCAAGGGAACGTCGCGCACCGTTTCGGGGTTGTAGATGAGTGCGTAAATGACGGGATAGGCCAAGGGGACAAGGAAGAAGAAGATCATCACGCCGCTGTCGCGAAAGATGGCGCGCAGCTCTTGCCGCCAGATGTAGAACAGGTCGCGGAAGCCTTCGGCTATGAGGGTGGAGAGACGTTTTTCGTTATCCATAATTATAGAGGATAGGAGGTAGAGGGTAGAACCGGGTAGATGAAACTACCCTCTAATCTCTACCCTGTAAATTCAGGGGATGTAATGAAAGTAGAGCTGTGCCCTTTTCAGGTTGCGGTAGATCGTGAGGGGCAACAGAAAGAAGGCGGCGAGCCAGACGTATTCGCCCCAGGTATAAGCCAGGGCGCGACCGTTGAGGGCCTGATCGATGTAGATGAGCAGATAGTGGCGCAGGGGATAGAGGTACGACAGGGCGTGGAAGGGGGGATACATGGCCGTCACGGGGTACGACAAGCCGCAGATGGAGAAGCCGAGCATGCCAAAGAGGCTGGCGAAGCTGAGGCCAAGTCGGACGGTGGGTAAGACGCCGATCATAAACACACCGACGGCTTGCGAGGCGATGACTAATAGCGTCATAGCAGCGAGGATGGGAAGCCAGCCGTTAGCTAATGGGAATGCGTTGTAGCCATAGAGTACGGCGCAGATGAGCAGTCCGACGACGGTGAAGATGATCGTGTGCGGAAGCAGTTTGCCGGCCAGGCTGACCGCCAGCGAACCATTCCCGAGGCTGAGCCAACGGCGAGAGGTGCGCTGCTTGATCTCCGCGCCGATGCTGTAGACGGTGACGATGAAAACGAGCAACTGCAGCAGTCCGGGCAGCATGGCGTTGCTGAGATAGACGGAGTAGTTCAGCCACGGGTTACCGATGGCGTGCGTATCGACGGTGATGGGCTGAATCTGACCCATGATCTGCGCATCGGTCATGCCGCGCGCCTGTCCCTGCTGTAGCCCGACGGAGGCGCCAGCCAGCACAGAGAGCGTCTTCATGTCGCGAAACATGAGGGAGCCAGCGATGAGGAACGAGCCGTTGGTATAAAACGACAGCCGGGGACGCTTGCCGGAGGTGGCGTCCTGCTGAAAGTTTTTCGGGATCAGGAAGACGCCATAGATGCTGCCTTGCTGCATTTCGTGTCGCGCCTCGTCGAAAGAGGCGCACTGCATGCGTACGGCGGTCTGCTCAAAGGCGTCAAGCTGGCGGACGAGACGACGCGAAGTGGGCGTATTGTCGAGATCGACGACGGCCACAGGCAGGTCGGTGGGCAGGCCACTGCGCATAAGCGTGGTGAAGAAAAAGAGACAGCCGACGGGGGCCACGACCATGCAGAAGAAGTAGACCGGGTTAGCCACCAAGCGGCGCAGCTCCCGTCGGGCGATGCGCAAGATGGCGTATATGCCTTCGCGAAGGGTCATCGTTTACCGGGGCGTTTGATGATGACGGACATGCCGGGGCGGAGGTCGGCCACGGGCGATGTGGGACGTGCGCGCACCTCGAAGGTCTTCGAGTCATACTGGCCAGTAGTCTTTGTGGCCTTCCATGCGGCGTAGGTGCCCATGTCCTTCATGAAGTAGACCTTCATCACGACCTCCTTATCGCCGAGCGCAGGGATGAAGCCTCGGATCTCGGCGCCGATCTTGATGTCGCGCAACAAATCTTCGCGAACGCTGAAGGTGACCCACATGTCGTTCAAATCGGCGATGTTCATGATCGGTGCACCGGTACCCACCAGCTCGCCGATCTGCGGGAAGCGCTCCACCACTTCGCCATCGATGGGGGAGGTCAGGACACGCTCGCCGAGGTAAGCCTCCACCTCGTCGACGACGCCGCCTGCCTGGCGGACAAGGGCCGATGCAGCCGCCTTATCCTCCCGCCGAGCGCCTTCGCGGGCCATGTCGTACTGCGAATGTGCGGCCTTCTCAGTAGCCACCATCGCCTGATAGTTCGCCTCGGCCTCGTCGCGCTTTTGGGCAGACATGACGCCTTGGTCGTAGAGGTGTTGCACGCGGTCGTACGACTTCTTGGCGATGTCGAGTCCCGCCTTGGCCTTCTGCCAAAGCTCGTAGGCGCCGGTCACTTCCTGCGATCGGGCGCCGGCCATTGCCTTGGCGCTCTGTGCCTCGGCGGCAGATCGTACGGCCTCGGCCTGACGCAGCTTGGCGTCCACCTCAGGGGTGTTCAGGTAAACCAATGTGTCGCCAGCGTGTACGCGATCGCCCTCACCGAAGCGGTAAGCCTCAATGCGTCCGGGCACCTTGCCGGAGATGCGTACCTGAGTGGCCTCTGCCTGGCCCATGATGATGTCGTCGGGGGGAGTAAGCAGGAAGAAGCCTGCCAATGACACTAAGCCTATCACGATGACGACTGCGATGAAGGCCAGTAGCATGTTGTTGATTGAATATTTTTTCTCGCTCATTGTATGTAGGGTAGTTATGGGGCTTTGCCCCGGGATTGATACGTAGTGGGGAGGGAACCTTGTGGGCGCCCTGGGTGGTAGAGATGCTTATATATAATAGGTATAGAGTGCCAGCCAAACTGGCTTGGTACAGGGATTCTACTCTTTGCCTAAGCGCCCGAGGGCTTTGCTGAGATAGACTTCGGTGAGCTTGACCTCGATTTGGGCGTCGATCAGCTGCGAACGGGCGGAGACCCACGCAGTTTGTGCCTCCATGAGGTTGAGTGCGGGGATGACGCCCTCCTCAAAGCCGACGTTGGCGTAGCGGAGGTTCTCTTCGGCGCGCTCCATGTTGCGCGTGGAGGCAGTGAGTTGTTTGCCGGCCTCGTTCACCTTGTAGACGGATTGATTGACTTGCAGTTCGACCTTTTCGCGCGCCTCCTCCGTTTCGAGTCGCTTGATCACCGTCTCAGCGCGTGCGGCGTTACGCTTGTAGGAGCCCTCCCACCACGCCGAGAGGGGCACACGCACCAGCACGCCGACGTTGTACATGCCCGAAAACTCCTTCTTGAAACCGTGGTAGGTATTCGGATTCGTGACGAGGTAGTTGGCCGTCAGTGCAACGGTGGGAAGCATCTCGGCCAGTGCGATCTGCTCCTTTTTGCGGTAAATCTTCGTGGCCAGCTCGAGGCTTTTCAGCTCGGGGCGATGGCTGAATGCCTCCTCGGCGTTGGCCTGCGTTGCGGTGGGTTGGACGGCAAATTGCTCGATGCGTTCGTCAGCCAAGAGGGGCGGATGCTCCATGTCGAGCCCGCAGAGTTGCGCCAGGAGCATGCGCGAGAGCGCCAGCCCGTTGTTCACCTTCGTCTGGGCCATCTCGGCCTCGTTGAGCTTCACTTTGACAGACAATTCGTCCGCCTTCGTGGCCACGCCGGCCGTGATCATGGCGGCGATGTCGGTGTCCATCTTGCGAAGCAGATCTACGTACGCGTCGGCCAACTTTTTCTTGTTAGCCAGCGAGATGACCTGCCAATAGGTCTCGTCCGTGCGGCAGATCACGTCTTGCAACTTCGTGTCGTGCATCGACTCGGCCAACTCGCGGGCGTAACCCGTGATCTGGTTGTACGAGACGATCTTTCCACCCATGAAAACGGGCTGCACAAGCGATACGTCGCCGATCCAAACGTTCTGCATATCCACATGCGTGAGGCTTTTCAGCTCCTCCATGATTTGAGGGAGTGATTGCGCCAGTTGCGGATACTTCATCAGTAGCGGCGCCAGTTGCGGAAGCAGTTGGCCGGTCATGGCCTCAAAACGGCTGTAATCCACCAGCTCGAGCGGCTTACTGTTATGTATGTAAGAGCCTGTGGCGGAGAGTTGGGGGAAGTATTTCGTGCGTGCCGCGCGTCGTTCCTGCGCAGCGCGATCCACCTGTGCCTCGGCGATTTTCAGCTCCTTATTGTTGTCGATAGCCAGCTGTCGGCATTGCTCCAGCGTAAGCGCCTCCTGCCCGTAAGCGGCACAAATGGGCAGTGCGAAAGTCATCCATAAAATCAATGTGTGCTTCATTCTTCGTGTTTATTTTTCAGGGGCGCAAAGATATTAGCGCATAGATTCACGGTTCCGATTTCAGTCAAAACGAACACAACATGCGCGGATTATACATTGCGCATCGCTTTTTGAAGCCCAAAAGCGCTCTACACCTATGATAAAGGGGGGCGATCTATTTTTGGAAATGCTTGCGGGATTCCCGCAAATCGAAAAAAGTAGTTTTTGGCGTTTGCGGGACTCCCGCAAGCATTTTCGTTTTCGCTTTGGCGCATGCAATGGATCCCGCAAGTCTCTCTGTACGTGAGTTTAACTATGGGCGAGCCCGCGCGAAGGGGAAGGTTAGCGTGAAGGTGTGGAGGTGGCCGGCGGCGAAGGTGTAGCGGATGTCAATGGTGTAAAGGCGACAGATGGCGCGGACGATGGATAGGCCCAGACCGGTGGACCCCTCGGTGCGGTGAGGCCCCTGGTGGAAGCGATCGAAAAGATGGGTGGGATCGAGAGATGTGGGGTGCCCTGTGTTGGCTATGGTGAGGGTTGGGGGGGCGATGCGGATCAGGATGCGGCCGTCGGGGTGATTGTGGACGAACGCGTTCTTGAGTAGGTTGGAGACGAGGGCATCGGCCAGGGATTCGTGCATGGTGGCGCGAAGGGGCAGGCCGTCGGATGTGAGATCGACGGTGATGCGGCGCGAGGCATAGACCTCTTGCAGATCTTCCAAATAGCTGCGGAGTAGGGCGTCGATGCAGAGGTCGGTCGGGTCGGGGAATTGCCGATTGTCGATCTTGGTAAGGAAGAGCAGCGAACGGTTGAGGCGCACGGCGCGGCGGAGCGTCTGCTGCGTTTTGATGACTTCGGCAAGCTGCGCTTCGGCAAGCGCGGGTGTGCTATCGGCCAACAGCTCGAGGCGGCCCAGACTGACGGCCAGCGGCGTTTGAAGCTCGTGCGAGGCGTTGCCGATGAATTGTTTCTGTTGTTCGAAAGCCTGCTCGGTGCGGTCGGTGTGGCGACGTACGGCGTCGTAGAGTCGGCGAAACTCGGTGACGGCCGAGTGGGCCGTGAGTGGCGTGTGCGGTCGGCCCACGGTGTAGGCGTCAAGCCAGCGGAGTAAGCGGTACAGGGGGCGCATGCTGCGGCTGTAGACCCACACGTTGATGGTCAGAATGGTGATGAGAAGCGCGATGTAGAGCGTGACGATGCGCCAGAGGACGGCGCGCTTGAGGTCGTCCTTATCGATCGTGGGGGTGCTAACGGAGAGAAGGATGTAGTGGCCCTCGCGGTCGCGAAAGACGGTGTGGAGGGTGCGCGCAGGCTCGGTCTCGTCTTTTTCGGTGATGAAGACGGATTCGTCGAGATACTCGATCGCGGGGTGGTGAAGGAGGTAGTCGTCGGACACGGCGCGGACGTGATAGCTGTTGTTCGTGCCATTGTCATCGGAGGGCAGGCTGACCCCAGCCAGGTAGCGACGAATGATGCGCTCGGCATAGTCGTCGAGGGCGTCGTCCGTCTCGTCGTTGACCTCCTCCACGATGCCGGCGTAGAAGTAAATGGCCCACCCGGTGAGGACGACGGAAAGAGCGATGGAGAGGCGGAGGAGGATGCGATAGATGAGCTTCATGCGTCGATGTCGGTGCTTTCGATCAGCTTGTAACCGAAGCCGTAGACGGACTTGATCTGGATCGTGGCGCCGGCGTCGCTGAGCTTGCGACGGAGATTCTTCATTTGAGCGTAGACGAAGTCGAAGTTGTCGGCCTGGTCGACGTGATCACCCCAGACGGCCTCGGCCAGCGTCTCCTTGTTGATCAAGTGGCCCGGGCGGTTAAAGAAATAGGCCAGGATGCCGTATTCCTTCCGCCCGAGGGAGAGCTCGTTGTCGGCCACGAAGACTTGGAACGTCTCGGGCAGGAGTCGGACGTTGCCCAGCCGGATGTCCGTCTCGCCCGCGTGTCGGCTACGCCGAACGACGCTGCGGATGCGTGCATGCAGCTCCGCCAGGTGAAAGGGCTTGGCGAGATAGTCGTCGGCGCCCAGCTCCAGCCCGGCCACCTTATCGTCCGTCGTGTCGCGCGCAGAGATGATGATCACGCTCTCACGCTTCTTCATGGCCTTGAGGCGCTCAAGAAGGGTGAAGCCGCTGCCGTCGGGCAGCATGATATCGAGCAGGATGCAGTCGTAGTCGTAGTCCTCGATCTTATAGAGCGCCGAGCGGAGGTCGTCGGCCGTTTCAACTACCGAGCGCTCGCGTTCGGTGAGAAACTTCGTGATCAGCTCGCGCAGCGAGGGGTCGTCTTCGATGATGAGAATCTTCATGTAGAATAAGTAGGATGGGCGGCAAAAGTAGGTCGGGCGTTGCGAGATGGCGGTGAGGGGGGCGGCCGGTCATTTTTAGCCAAACAGCTTCTTAGTTTTTCGATCCCCCGTATTTTTGCGGCCAGTTCACCGAAGGGAGGATCCGCGTAGCGCGCCCGGACCGGGGGGAACTAAGAGAACAAGACAGATTTCAGTTTAATTCAAAAGATTCAAGACAAAGAAGATGGTAAAGAAAGTGGGGAACCTGATCCCGAACACGTTTTTCATTGCAAAGGGCAGTGGCGACTCCGACCTGGAGAAGCACGCCGGGTCGTATCACATGGCGCTCTTCGACGCCGGCATTGCCGATTTCAACATCATGACCTACTCGTCCGTGATTCCCGCCACGGCGCATCCGGTGATGATGGACGAGGTCGATCTGCCACCCTTCGGCTCGGAGCTGAAGACGATCATGGCCGTTTCGCACGGCTACCAGGACGAGTTCATCTCGGCCGGCCTCGTCTATGCGTGGATGTATAAAGACGAAAACTTCGACGAGAAGGCCGGCGGCCTTGTCTGCGAAGTCAGTGGCCGCTATCGCATCGAGGAGCTGGAGGCGCGTTTGATCCGTGTGATCAACGACCTGCACCAGCGCACCTACAGCAAGTTCTATCTCGGCGACCTGAACTTCGTCACCGAGGGGATGACCATCGAGCGCCGCTATGGCACGGCGCTGGCCGCGCTTTGCTTCACCGACTTCATCATGCCCGACTCCGCGGGCGGAAGCAGTGAAGTGGTGAAGATCTGAACGAGGAATATCACAGCACAATCGAAAAGGCAGTCACGACGCATCGAAGTTCGTGGCTGCCTTTTGTCGTTTATCACGAGGGGGAAACTCATCGTGCCGCATAATGACAGGCTATTGCCTCCCCTCGGGGGGATAAAAGGAAAGGGGAACCAGAGTTGATCACCCCAGCCCCCCTCTCGCGGACTATTTTCAATTACAAATTCGAACACGTCCCATTTGTTCGTCGTTCCGATTAGATGTAGTACTCCACCATCTCCACCAGGCCGGCACGCAGGGCATACTTCGTAGCCTCGTAGACATTGTTGACGCCGAGCTTGCGGAAGATGTTCTTCTTGTGCGTGATGATGGTGTGTGCGCTGGAGATACGTTCGGCGGCAATCTCCTTGACCGACAGTCCTCGGGCGATCAGCCGGAGGATCTCCGTCTCCGTAGCCGTGAGCTTCTCGTTGATCTCCGGCTGACTGCGCACAGTGAGTAGGAAGTCAGCTATGCGTGAGCAGAGGAATCGGTCACCCTGCACCGTGTGACGAAGCGCGGCGCGGATCTCGTCCGCCGTGCAATCCTTGAGGATCATCCCCACGCGATGCTCGGCGCTGAGGCGGCGGATGAGGGCGTCGCTCAGCTCGTTGGAGCAGAGCAGCCACGCGACCTCTGAAAAGCGCCGCACTAAGATCAGCAGCTCCTCCACGCCGGCCAGGTCGAAGAGCGTATAGTCGAGCACCACGATTCCACGGCCACCACACGCCGTCAAGGCCTCGATCAGCTCCTTCTTATTCGCCACGTCGAGCGTGCGGCACTCTGCCTGACCAAACGTCTCGGCGATGTAGGCGCGCAGGCCGGCCCGCGTGACGTCTTGATTGTCGGCCAAAAAGAAGTGGGGGACGCTGTCCATCGTAGTTACTCTTGTGGTCGTTAGTCGATCGGGTACTCTTCGAAGGCGTAGAGCACGGTGGAGAGGTAGCGCTCGCCCGTGTCAGGCAGCAGGGCTACGATCGTCTTGCCCTCGTTCTCCGGCTTCCGAGCCAGCTCCAGCGCGGCGTGCAGCGCGGCGCCGGACGAGACGCCGACAAGCAGACCTTCTTTTTGAGCCAGCAGTCGGGAGGCGGCGATGGCCTCGTTGTCCTTCACCTGCACCACCTGATCGATCGACTCAGCGTGATAGTTCTTTGGCACGAATCCCGCGCCGATACCTTGGATCTTGTGCGGCCCCGGCTGTCCACCCGACAACACGGGCGATGATACCGGCTCCACAGCCACGGCTTTCACCTTCGGGTTATGCTTCTTCAACCCCTCGGCCACACCGCTCACCGTGCCGCCCGTGCCCACGCCGGCCACGAAGATGTCCACCTGTCCGTCCGTGTCGTTCCATACCTCCTCGGCCGTCGTGCGAGTGTGCACCTCGGGGTTGGCCGGATTCTCAAACTGTTGCAGGATGATCGACCCGGGATGCTCCTCCTTCAGCTCGCCGGCACGCCGGATGGCACCCTTCATTCCCTCGCTGCCAGGCGTTAGCACCAGCGTAGCACCGAGGGCCTTGAGCAGGTTCTGTCGCTCCACGCTCATCGTCTCGGGCATGGTCAGGATCAGCCGGTAACCCTTCACGGAGGCCACCCACGCCAGCCCGATACCCGTGTTGCCACTCGTCGGCTCGATGATGACGGCGCCGGGCTTCAATGCGCCACTCTTCTCAGCCGACTCGATCATCGCCAGCGCGATGCGATCCTTGACGCTACCGCCGGGGTTGAAGTACTCCAGTTTAACGATCACGCGTGCCTTGAGGCCTTCCGCTTTTTCGATGTTGCTCACTTCCAGGAGCGGGGTGCCGCCTACGAGGGCGGTCAGATTCTGATAAACTCTTGCCATTTTCTTTCGGTGTTTAATTTGAGCGCAAAGGTACGGGCGCCCCATAGAGCCGGCAATACCACGTGTGTGGTATATTAATGACTATCCGCTTTCCATGCGGGTTTTAAGGCCGAGGGCTACGGCCGCTTATTCCTTGTAAATACAGACGAAGGCGGCTCGAAATGATTTTTGGAAATGCTTGCGGGAGTCCCGCAGATGGAAAAATGAACTTTTTATTATCTGCGGGGTTCCCGCAAATGAGAAAAAGTAGTT
>CALHPT010000184.1 GCA_938036405.1 uncultured Tannerella sp. | reverse complement strand
CAGGCCGACTCCATCGATCTGGCCTCGGCGCGCTCCATCTTGGCCACCGGTATTCGCGCCAACGAGTGGTTCCTGCCCATCAATGCCGACGCCGAACGGGAGTACACTTTCTGCGTGACTGCCTCCAATCGCTACCGCATCGAGAGCCGTCCCTCGCGCGCTACCTACTACTATTTTTCTCGCTACGACAAATGACTGAAGAAGAACTGAGTCGCATCCGCGCCGCCCGTACCCTCAATTGGTACGTGCTCTACACCGCTCCTCGGGCCGAGAAAAAGGTCGAGGAGCGTCTGCGCGAGCGCGGCGTGGAGTGCTACCTACCTCTGCACCGCTCGCCACAGGTCTGGTCCGACCGCGTCAAGATAGTCGACAAGCCGCTCTTCATCTCCTACGTTTTTGTCCGCTCGACCGAGACGGAGGCCTTGAATTTTGTTCGACAGATCTACGGTGTGGCGCGCGTCGTCTTCTATAATGGTCGCCCCGCCATCGTGCAGCCGTCCGAAATCGAAGCCATTCGCGCCTTCCTTGAGCAGGCCGCTAACCATCCGCTCTCTGTGGGCGAGGAGGTGGAAATCCTTAGTGGTGCGCTGAAGAAGGTCTCCGGCGTCATCCAAAAGATGGGTCGCAACCGCCTCAGGCTGTACATTGAGCAGATCGGAATCACCGTCACGGTCGACCTCAGCGAGGTTGCGCCCGTGAAGCGCATCAAATAGCCCGTCGCTGTGCGTTTTGAGCGTTGTAAAATCTGCGACGGCCCGTCGCTGTGCGTTTTGAGCTGTTGCAAATCTGCGACGGCTCGTCGCTGTGCGTTTTGAGCTGTTGCAAATCTGCGACGGCTCGTCGCTGTGTGTTTTGAGTTGTTGCAAATCCGCGACGGCCCGTCGCTGTGTGTTTTGAGCTGTTGCAAATCTGCGACGGCTCGTCGCTGTGTGTTTTGAGCTGTTGCAAATCTGCGACGGCCCGTCGCTGTGCGTTTTGAGCTGTTGCAAATCTGCGACGCCCCGTCGCTGTATGTTTTGGAGCCTCTTTTGAATGGGGAGTGCCGCTTGTTCGACTAATGGTGGCTCACGGTTCACCCCTCCTTGTTGAAGGTGATGAGGCCGTCGGTGAGGCGGAAGCGGGCGTCGTTGGCGAGGAGATAGCGCAGGGCCTGGAGGCTCTTTTCGGGGCTGAGGGGGAGGCGGCCGACGATGGCGTCGATGGATTGCGGGGCGCGGTCGCAGAGTAGTGTGACGAGTGTGTCGCGGACGGCATTCAGCTCCCGTTGCACGAGGCTGGAGGAAGTACGGTTGCGGCAGACGTCGCAGCGGCCACAGTCGGCGGCGTGGGGCTCGCCGAAGTAACGCAGCAGAAGGCGCGAGCGGCAGTGGCAATCGTCGGTGATGTACTCGATGACATGTTTGATGCGCTTGCGGCTGCAGTCGAGACGATCCTCGTAGGCAGAGCGCGGGATGCGCACATGGCGCGGCTCTTCGCGGGTACGGGTGAAGGTGATGCGCGGCGTGTCGCGGCGGGAGATGTAGCTGATGACGTGCGCGCGCGAGAGTTGGATGAGCGTCTCGCAGACCTCAGCGCGCGTGATTTGTCCGCGGGTGGCCAGAAGCTCCTCGTCGATGAAGACGTAATCGGCAAAGACTCCGCCATAAGAGCGGAGCAATTCCCTGAGGACGATGTCGGTGTGAGAGGGAGGAGGCGTAGGTTGATATTGTTCGTAAAGGCCGAGTAGATCATAGAGGCCGTAGAGGTCTTCGCGAGTGACGAGGATGCGCACGCGGGAGGCGTTTTCGGGCTCCTCCTCGTAGATCAAGTAGCCAGAGAGCTCGAGGATTTTGAGGGCGTGGTAGGCGCGAATGAAGGAGAAGCGATGAATGGTGCAGAAGGTCTCGAGTGAGAAGTTGTGCGTGGTGAAGAGGCCGTAGCCAGAGGCGATGCCGAGGTGGCTGCCGAGGGCGTCGTAAACGCGGAGGATGAGGTCGCGGTCGGGATACTCGTTGTTGATTCGGTTGCGTAGATGCTGGGCGTCGCGTGGCTCGCAGAGGGCAATGGCTTGGGCTGCGTTTCCGTCGCGTCCAGCACGTCCGGCCTCTTGGAAGTATTCCTCGAGCGAGCTGGGGATGTCGATGTGCACCACCAGCCGGACGTCGGGCTTATCGATGCCCATGCCAAAGGCGTTCGTGGCCACCATGACGCGCTGTTGGCCGTCCATCCAGGTACGTTGCCGTTCGGCCTTCTGATCGCGATTGAGTCCGGCATGAAAGAAGGTGGCCGTGATTCCGACGGCATGTAGCGCGGAGGCAATCTCGGCGGTGCGTTGGCGGCTGCGGACGTAGACGACGGCTGATCCTTGGGTGCGCTGGAGGATGTGGACGAGCTCGGTCTGTTTGTTGTCGCAGCGCTGGACGGTGTAGGTGAGGTTGGGTCGGGCGAAGCTCTTGCGGAGGACGTTGGGGGCGCGAAAATGGAGCTTCTCCTGAATGTCGTCGACGGTGCGAGGGGTGGCCGTGGCGGTGAGGGCTAGCACGGGGACTTCGGTCGGGAGCGCCTTTCGGATTTCGGCGATGCGGAGGTAAGAGGGGCGGAAATCGTAGCCCCACTGCGAGATGCAGTGACACTCGTCGACGGCCAGCAGGCAGACGCGCATGGCGCGGAGCTTCGTGCGGAAGCGTTCGGTGGTGAGGCGTTCGGGAGAGAGGTAGAGGAACTTATAGTCGCCGAAGATGCAGTTGTCGAGCTGGGTGTCGATCTCGGTCGAGGTCATGCCCATGTAGACGGCTGCGGCCTTGATGCCGCGTCGGCGCAGGTTGTCCACCTGGTCTTTCATCAGGGCGATGAGCGGTGTGACGACGAGGCAGAGCCCGTCCATGGCCAGCGTGGGGACTTGGAAGGTGAGCGACTTGCCGCCGCCGGTGGGCATGAGGGCGAGGGTGTCTCGTCCGGCGCCGACGGAGCGGATGATGTCTTCTTGCAACGGTCGGAAGGCATCGTAGCCCCAGTACTTCTTGAGGATTTCGTGATAGCGATCCACCCGGTTTAATCGTTAGTCGTCAGTGAATGGTCATCAGGTACCCGGCCCAGTTGGGCTGGTGCCGGGGGAGCCGGCCAAGTTGGCCAGCTCCTCGGCTTGACCCTTACTCATCAACGGTCGCCGACGGCCGGATGTCTTTGACCATGAGTTGCAGCGTGGTGTTGTCGTTGTAGGTGTTCTCTTCGAGGGTGTAGCAGAGGTCGAAGTCGTTTTGCTGCTTGACGAAATAGCTGTGCTCGCTCATGCCGAAGGCGATGCCGTGCACGGGGCCGCCGCCGAGGTTGTCGACGAGCTCGAGCTTGAGGTGCTCCAGCTCACGACCGACACGCCGACTGGTGCCGTGATCGTGTACGTTCATGGTGGCGAAGACGGGCCGTTCGTTCTCTGGGCCGAGTGGCTCCATGCGCTTGAGGTCGGCCATCAGCTTGGTGTTGATGTCGCTGAGGTCGACGATGGTGTCGATGTCGATCTGTGGCGTCATCTGTTCCGAACCGATGTCGCGTGAGGCTTGCTCCATGAAGCGGTCGATGAAGGCTTGGAGGTTCTCCTCGCGGAGGGAGAGTCCGGCGGCGTACATGTGTCCGCCGAAGTTTTCGAGGATGTCGCGACAGGACTCGATGGCGCGGTAGATGTCGAAGCCGGCGATGGAGCGTGCGGAGCCGGTGATCAGCTCGGACGACTTGGTGAGGACGACCGTCGGCCGACAGTATTTCTCCGTCAGCCGCGAGGCTACGATGCCGATGACGCCTTTATGCCACGTGGGGTCGTAGACGACGATGCCTTTCTGCGCTTCCATGTCGTGAAACTGCTCGATGATGGCGTTCGCCTCGTCGGTGATTTTCTTGTCCAGCTCGCGGCGATCTTCGTTGTAGCGGTCGATGTTTTCGCTGAGCTCCTCGGCTGCCTCCATGTCGCGCGAGAGGAGCAGGTCGACGGCTTCCTTGCCGTTCATCATGCGTCCGGAGGCGTTGATGCGTGGGCCGATCTTGAAGACGATGTCGCTGACGAGGATGTCCTTGCCGGAGAGTCCGCAGACGTTGATGATGCCCTTGAGGCCGAAGCTAGGGTTGTTGTTGAGCTGGCGGAGGCCGTGGAAGGCCAGGATGCGGTTCTCGCCCGTGATGGGTACGATGTCGGAGGCGATGCTGACGGCCGTCAGTTCGAGCAGCCCTTCGAGGGTGCTGAAGGGGATGTCGTTGCTCTGCGCAAAGGCTTGCATGAACTTGAAGCCTACGCCGCAGCCGCTGAGGTGGGAGTAGGGATACTGGGAGTCGGTGCGTTTGGCGTCGAGTACGGCCACGGCGGCGGGCAGCTCGTCGTCGGGCATGTGGTGGTCGCAGATGATGAAGTCCACGCCGCGCTCGTTGGCGTAGGCCACCTTGTCGATGGCTTTGATGCCGCAGTCGAGCGAGATGACGAGCGTGATGCCCTGCTCAACGGCGTAGTCGATGCTTTTGAACGAGATGCCGTAGCCCTCATCGTAGCGGTCGGGGATGTAGTATTCGATCGACGAGGAGTAGGCGCGGAGGAATTTGTAGACCAGGGCCACGGCCGTTGTGCCGTCGACGTCGTAATCGCCATAAATCATGATCCGCTCCTTGTTGCCCAGGGCTTTGTTGAGGCGCTTGACGGCCTTGTGCATGTCGGGCATGAGGAAGGGGTCGTGGAGGTCGCGGAGGTCGGGGTTGAAGTAGTGGAGGGCCTCGTCGGCGGTGGTAATGCCTCGCTGCACGAGCAGCAGGCTGATGATCGGGTTAAGCCCCAGAGCGGAGGCCAATGCGTCTCGGAGGTGTATCTCCTCTTTCGTTTGGGGTCGGATGTTCCATCTGTGTGTCATTATCTATTGTGGTTTTGTTTTCTGTCGTACCTATAAAATGAAAACCGAACCCCCGTCTTCATCGGCCGGTATCGGTTTTCAGTGAGGGGGCGTCCTGTCGCGAAAGTGGTATCGTAGCATCCAGAGTTATGGGGGGATTCACCGTGCGTGGGGGGACGTTTCCTTTTTGACGGGGGTAAAGGTAGGGAGATTCTGCGAGGCGCTTGTTCGGAGGCTGGTTCTGTGGGGGCGTGCGGCACCCCGTTCGGGGGGTCTAAACGGTTCAGCCGATGTGCGCGGAGGCGTTCGGGGGGTCTAAATCGCTTCGCGCAGTGTGCGCGGCCTCGTTTAGGGGGTCTAAACGGTTCAGCCGATGTGCGCGAAGGCATTCGGGGGGTCTAAACGGTTCAGCGAAAATGTTTAGCTCCAATCAAGCACTCGATTGGGGCGGCTGCGGCCGCAGGCTCAGTTTGGCTGGGTACAAAGCAAAATCCCACGTCATCTTGTACCGGGCAGACTTCCCCGGCCTCGGCAGAGGCCTGTTTGGCCTCAAACAGAGGTCTGTTTGGGGTGGCTGCGGCCGCCAGCGCAGTTTGTCCGGATACAAAGCAAAACCCCACGTCATCTTGTACGGGGCAGACTTCCCCGGCCTCGGCAGAGGCCTGCGCGGGGCGTTCGGGGAGTCTAATCGGGGTGCGGGCGATACGCCCCTACCCTATCGGCAGACTTTAGAATGCGGCCTTGAGCGTCAGGACGGCGTGCAGGGGCCGTAAGCGGAAAGAAGTGGTGAAAAGATCCGCGTCCACATAACGGATCTCGGTGTAACGGTCGGCGTTGGTGAGGTTTTGCACCGTCAGCTCCAACTCCACGCGGCGCACAGGCTGACAACGCACTCCGGCGTCCATGAAGCATCGCGCGAGGCGTGGCCCACCCTCGGCGGGCAGGCTGAGGTAGTCGAGGCGGTAAAAGAGTTCCAGGTTTTCGATTGGCAGGACAGAGACGTCAGCATCGACGCCCCAGGTGTTGAGGTGCGTGGAGGCGTTGGCGGCGGGCAAGTCGGCCCAGCGGGTAGAGCGCTCGACGATGCCGCGCACCCGCACAGACAGCCACGCGAGGGATCGCAGATGGACCGTCGGGTAGACCGACAGCAGGCTGCCGCTATACGCCAGGCTGCGCCCCTGTCGGAGCGTCTCGCTGCGGTAGGCGGTGTAGCCAGCGTTGAGCGCAAAGGTGGTGTGCCACGGGTGGACATTCTTGGCCAGATAGAAGTCGGCGCCGTAGCGATCGGTGTATGTCGTGGCGCCCTGCGAGAGCGTCGACAGCGCACCGTCGGGGGTGATATCGATCCCTCGGAGCACATTGTGCCGCGTGCGGCTGTAACGCAGAAAGAGCGACGAGAAAAGGCCCTCCATCGTGTGGCGATACATGTAGCTGGCCGAGAGGTTGGCCGTGCGGCGGTGCGCCAAGATGCCCGAGGCGCCACCCTCGACGCGGTTGTACGACCGGCGGATGGGACTGCGGACGAACGACAGGATGTCGCCAGTGGCGTGGCTCACCCCGCCCCCGAGGGAGAAGTTGAGCGCAGGCGTCGCAGTGTATTTGAGGCTGAGGCGCGGGTTGAGGTAGAGCCAATCGTGGCGAAACGTCTCCGCGCGGACGTCGTCGGCATAGCGCAGGTGGAGGTATTGCAGGGGCAAGTCGAGCGAGAGGTGGAACGGGCCGCGGGCGTAGGTGTAGGCTGACGTTACGAGGGGCGCAAGGCGGTAGCCGTGGTTGCGATTGGCGGCGGGAGCGGTGAGGGAATCCTCCGTGCGATCCGTCTCGATGCGGTCGTGCTCCGTCTCCAAAGCCAGGTCAAAGCGGACGTTCGCGTAGGCATTGAATCCCTTCACGAAGGAGGTTGCGTGGCGCGTATAGAGCGATCGGCCGGCGACGCGTTGCGAGCGCGGCGACAGGTCGGCGGCCGTGATCGTCAGCCGGTCGGCGGGCAGAAGGCCGGCGGCGATGGACGATTGGAGTCGAAAGACGCGCAGTCCGCGGCGCCACATCAGCGAGAGGTCGTTCGCCAGATCAAGGCGCTCGGAGCGGAAGTCCTGTCGGAGGTCGGGCGTGGCGCGGACGAGCGTCTGCGAGGGTTGGGAGCGAACGTGCAGCCCGGTGGTGTTTTTGATGTAGGCCGAGTCGGCATTCCGCTCATAGATGAGTGCGGCAGCAAGATCATTGTCGGCCGTGCGCGTCGTCATGTCTTCACGGACGACGATCGCGTCGCCGTCGGTCAGGTAGGTGTCCGTCGATATGCGTTCATAATCCCTTCGGTCGCGCGTGTAGTTCACGTTCAGCTTCAGTGTGGCGTCGGCGCCGGCTCGGTGGATCGTGTTGAGGGAGGCGGTACGCTCCAGCGCATCGTGCGTGCGTGCTCTCACGGTCTGCGGGATGTCGAACGGCACGGGGGCAAGCTGTCCGGCGGCTTTCGCTCCACGATCGTCGGCGCCGTAGTGCAGCGCCGTTTCGCCCTGCACATCGCGGCCGCAGTTGTTGGCCTTCAGCGTGGCCAGCAGCTGCATGCGGGCGTTGGCCATGAAGCCGAACAGTTCGCCTTGATAAAGCACTCGTGGGCCATAGCCGCCGCCGGCCAGTGCGTAACCCGAGGGGAGGGTCATGGCGTTATTCTTCAGCTTGAGGTTGAGCGCGGCGCGGTCGGAGAAGTCGAGGCCCTTGAGCAGGCGTACGGGCTGATGGTTTTCGTAGACCTGCACGCTGGTGATGCGGTCGGGGGTAAGGTTACGTGTGGCCAGGCTGTAACGGCCCTCCAGCATGTCAAGCCCCTCGATGTAGAACTTGTTGATCGTCTTCCCCTGATACTCGATCTGCCCGTCCGAGCCGACGGTGATGCCGGGCAGTTTGCGGAGGATGTCCTCCACGTTGCGGTCGGCTTTGGAGACGAAGGCGGCCACGTTGTACGTGATCGTGTCGTTGTGTCCGCCGATGGGCGGCGCCTTGACGGTGACCTCCTTCAGTCGGAAGGTCTCGGGCGTGAGGGCGCGGTCGATGGTGGTCGATTGCGCCTTGATCCGCGTGCGGACCGTGCGATAGCCCAGCACGGAGAACTCCAGCTCGCAGTCTGACGAGGCCTTCAACGCCAACCGATAGCGTCCGCCCGCATCGGTAAGCGCATAGGCCAGCATGGCGTGGGTCGAGTCGGCCCGCAACGCTTTCACGATGGCGTCGGGGAGGGCGAGGCGTGTCTCCGCGTCCGTCACGCGCCCCGTGATCACCACGCCTTGCGCCGACAAGGCGACCGAAGCCAACGCACACAGCATGCAGAGAAACAGATGGCGCGGAATCCGTTGCATGGCGGCTTACTCCAGTTCGATGGGGTTGAAAAACAGCTTCCGCTTCGGGAGTACTTCCCGCCCGTTGTCATCCTTCGGGGCATACGGGCTGCCGGACACGATCTGGCCCGGATTGTTTTTGTAGTCCTTCAGCTGCTTGTTGAAGCGTTCGCGAGTCGTCTTGAAGTCATCCCGATCCTTATCCATATAAATATCGGAGTGAGCCGTGCGGAGCGAGATGGCTGTGAAGCGTTGATCGCCGGTACTGTCCTCGACGCGGAGGATCAGGCCGGGCAGCCCGCCGAACTTCCACGGCCCACGTCCCACGGGGATGTCCGGCGCATAGTAAGCCGTCCATTCGCGCCCTCTGAACTGCGCCGTGGCCACGCTGCACGTATGCCCGCAGACCATCTCCGACCCCTCACCCAGTTGCCAAGCGATGGGCGCTGAGTCGGTGTAGACGTAATGATCGGTGAAGACGCGGTCGTAGCACGAGATCTCCTTCGTCCGGTTCTGGATCAACAGCATGTAAGGCGAAGCATCATGGTACAGGTAGCGATTATGAATCTCACCGGCTTCCTGCATCGTGATTTTGTTGATGTCTCTGCGATAGATCACAGAATCCACTTGGTATCGGGGATAGCCGAAGTATTTGGTGTACTCCCGCCCTAGCTGCAGGATGTCGAAATACGTTTCGCTCCTCTCCGCATCCCTTACGCGGTATTCATAAATGCACTCCATCGAAGCCCAATCGAGGGTGTCGATGGGAGCGAACCGCGCGTAAGCAGCCTGCATGTCGGCTGGCATCTCAATGGCAATCTGTCCTTTGACAGCGCCTGCCCATAGGCTGCAACAGGCCATCAGCAAGCCGATCGTTTTCTTTTTCATCATCGGTCTATCGTTAGGGGGTGAATGATTGCCCACAAAAGTAAGCGGTCGCCAGCTCTGATCCCGACACGGTTCTTTGAGGCCTCCGCCCGCCGATCCTGCTTATTCCAAACGGCGGCTTATTTTTGCCGCCGCTTTGAAGAAAAGCCTATCTACACGTGTGATGGGAAATCGGAAAGAGCAAAACTGATTTTGAGTAACACATTAACTTAAGAAAAATGAAGACATTCAATTTGAACTGTACGCCGCGGGAAGACCTCGGCAAGAAAGCAACCAAGGCGTTGCGCAAACAAGGACTGATCCCCGCCGTACTCTACGGCAACGAACCGGTGAAGCTGCCCTACGAAGGCACGCTCAAGCCCGGCGAAAAGCTGGTCGAGATCGAAGGTGGCATGGGCATCATCGTAACGGATTTCACCGTCTCGTTCGACGGTGTCCGCAAGCTGATCTACACGCCGGACATCCACCTCGTGGAGATCGACTGGGAAAACGGACGCCGCAACCGCGCCATCTTGAAGGACATCCAGTTCCACCCCGTGACGGACGCCATCCTGCACCTTGACTTCCTCGAGGTATTCGGCGACAAGCCGATCGTGATGAACGTACCCGTCGAGCTGGTGGGCCACGCCAAGGGTGTGAAAGCCGGTGGTAAGCTCAACCACGCTATGCGCCGCCTGAAGGTGAAAGGCCAGGCCGAGCAGATCCCGGAGAAGCTCGTAGTCAATGTAGACAAGCTGGAGCTGGGTCAGGTGATCAAGGTCGGCGAACTAACCTTCGAGAACGTAGAAGTGATGAGCCCGAAGAACGCCGTGGTTTGCGCCGTGAAGATGACGCGTGCCGCTCAGAGCGCCGCCGGTGCACAGACCTTCGACGAAGAGGGCGAAGAGCATACCGAGGGCGAAGAGGCTCCGGCAGCCGAATAACAACAGGCCGATATCATTTCGTGAATATTCAAGGAGGGGGAGGGTGCCCGTGCTTAGCGGCGCATCCCTCCCCCTTCTTCTTTCTGCCTTTCTGCGGCTGTCCGGTAGATGAAGTTCGATCGATGGAATGCCTTCCGGCAACCGGAGTTGCCAGCATCACTTTTGAGCCAGCGGCCTCGGCAATCGAGTTGCCGGCGCACTTTTGAGCCAGCGGCCCCGGCAATCGAGTTGCCAGCGTCACTTTTGATCCAGCGGCCTCGGCAATCGAGTTGCCAGCGTCACTTTTGATCCAGCGGCCCCGGCAATCGAGTTG
>CALHPT010000183.1 GCA_938036405.1 uncultured Tannerella sp. | reverse complement strand
GAGAAATGTCGCCTCCTCGACGAGGCCTCCGAGGAGCAACTGAGCGTAGTTTTCTGTCACGACGTCCGTCGCCCCGTCGCCACCGTCCGCAAGACGAAAGACTTCTATTCCGCCTCCCCCACCCCATCGCCCATCGCGCACCCCGACATCTTTTTGATCTGACACGAGGCGGGAATTCCAAGCCCCTCCACGGGCGGGAATGGACCGAAGCGCGGGGTCCGCATCCCGCCGCGCCGAACCGTTCCACGCACGGACACCTTTCGAGAAATTCAAAACACGCCTACCTTTGCGCTACACAAAGGGCGGCGTAAGACGTGGAACAAGCCGACCTTTGACTTGTCTCAAAGCCAATATTCAATGGGAAAAGTTATTGCATTAGCCAATCAAAAAGGCGGCGTGGGAAAGACCACGACAACCATCAATTTGGCCGCCTCGCTGGCCGCGCTGGAGAAAAAAGTGCTCGTCATCGACGCTGACCCGCAGGCCAACGCCTCCTCCGGGCTGGGTGTCGACATCAAAAATTTGCCCACCTCGCTCTACGAATGCCTCATCAACGGCGACGAGCCGCAGCAGGCCATCGTCCGCACCGAGCTTGACGGGCTCGAGGTGCTCCCCTCGCACATCGACCTGGTCGGCGCCGAGATCGAAATGCTCAACATGGAGCGGCGCGAACAGATCCTCAAGCGAGTAATCCACCCCCTCCGCGATCGCTACGACTTCATCCTCATCGATTGCTCGCCCTCACTCGGACTGATCACCGTCAACGCCCTCACGGCCGCAGACGCAGTCATCATCCCCGTGCAATGCGAATATTTTGCCCTTGAGGGCATCAGCAAGCTGCTCAACACGATCAAAATCATCAAGTCGAAGCTCAACCCAGCCCTTGAAATCGAAGGTTTTTTGATCACCATGTACGACGCACGCCTCCGCGTGGCCAATCAGATCTACGAAGAAGTCAAGCGCCCCTTCCAAGACCTGGTTTTCAAGACCGTCATCCGTCGCAACGTCAAGCTCGTCGAGGCCTCCAGCTTCGGCCGGCCCATCTTACTCTACGACGCCGAGTCGCAGGGCTCGACGAACCACATGCAGCTCGCCCAAGAGATTATTGAAAAGAATCCCCACTTGTAATTAGACACCTTATATGGCCAAAGCAACACGCAACAGATTAGGTCGCGGGCTCGACGCATTGCTCGCCCCGCCAGACGAAATCATGACGAGCGGATCGTCGTCCATTAACGAAATTGAGCTCCATCGCATCGAACCCAACCCCGGCCAGCCACGCTCCATTTTTGAAGAAGAAGCACTCGAGGAATTGGCCCAATCGATCCGCACATACGGCGTCATACAGCCGATCATACTCAAAGAAAAAGGCGATGGCAATTACCTGATCATCGCAGGCGAACGCCGCTATCGAGCTGCCGAAATCGTCGGGCTCGACAAGATCCCCGCCTACATCAAAACCACCGAAGACGAGAATATCGCCGAACTGGCCCTCATTGAGAACATCCAGCGCGAAGATCTGAACGCCATCGAAACGGCGCTCGCTTATCAGCGGCTGATCGACGCCAACGGCTTTACGCAAGAGCAACTCAGCGAGCGCGTGGGCAAGAAGCGCGCCACGGTGGCCAACTACCTGCGTCTCCTAAAGCTCCCGGCGGAGATTCAGGTGGGACTCAAGGATAAGCGCATCGACATGGGTCACGCTCGCGCCCTTCTCTCGGTAGACGATCCGGAGGTGCAATTGGCCCTCTACGAGCAGATTTTGACACAGGGACTCTCCGTGCGCACCGTCGAAGAGCTGGCCCGCAACGCCTCCGCCGAGGTCAAGCACCAACAGGCCGAGGCCGACCCCGAGCGCAGAGCCCACAAGCTGCTGCCGGACGAATTCAAGATCCTCAAGGAGCATCTGGCCTCTTTTTTTCAAACAAAGGTGCGCCTCACTTACGACGAACGAAACGGCAAGGGGAAGATCACCATTCCCTTCGCCTCAGAGCAAGAATTGGAGGGCATCATGCGCCTACTGGACGGCATGAAGCAGAGTTAAACGAGATGTGCACCTCGTGAGTAAGGTCAGTCAAACAATCAGCCGCCTTTTGGTCTGCGCCGCCGTCTGGACAGCGCTGCCCGCCGTAGCGCGGGCCCAGCAGCCGGACACACTCGGCTCCTCCCTGCCCGAACCAGCCGACACCCTGCTACGGGTCGACGGTGTGCTCGTCGACAGCCTCACCGCCCGCGAGCTATGGAACCGCGCCGATTCGGCCACTGCGCCCATCGCACGCACCTCCTCCTCGCCACTCCCCGCCCCGTTCAAACCCAACCCTACGCGAGCCGTGGTCTATTCGGCCATATTCCCTGGTCTGGGTCAGATCTACAACCGGAAATACTGGAAACTGCCCATCGTCTACGGCGGCTTTATGGGTTTCATCTACGCCATCACGTGGAATAACAAAAACTACCGCGATTATGCTGAGGCCTATCTGCACGTTATGACAGACGACGTGAATTCGCCCTCCACCTGGCATCAGAGTTGGCAAAACTTCGTGCCTCGCAATCGCGACCCGAAGGAGTATATCTCCAACACCAATTTTCGAAACAATCTCAAGAGTGGCAAGGATTATTATCGGCGTTATCGAGATCTCAGCATTATCCTTACCGCCGCTTGGTACTTTCTTTGTATGGCCGATGCGTACGTAGACGCACAGCTCTTCGATTTCGATATATCCCCCGATCTCTCTCTGCACCTCGCCCCGGCCGTCACCCCGCGAACGAATCAATCGCCCGCCACGTTCGGTTTGGCATGCAGCATCCATTTTTAATTGCGGCATCCCTCACATTTTCCCCTCCAACACATTGACTATTTACTAAACGCACGATATGAAGAAACTCTTTTTTACGCTCCTCAGCGTGGCGTCATTCATCGCCCCGTCAACTCTTTGGGCACAGGACGACGACGACCGTAATCCGCATCTCGAGGCCGAGGACTATTCGATCCTCTCCACCGATTCGACCTACGACGATGTGGGACTTATCCCCGAAGTCCTCGATGAGAATGTACGCGCACTGCTCCAAACCTGGCACGCCAAATATTTCTCTCAGTCAGACCCCTACTGTATCGACCGCGACGAGAATGCCCCTGTGTCTGACGACGTATATCGCGACCGCCTCTCTCGCATGGCCACCATCATCCCCATGGACTATAACCCGATCGTTCGCAACTGTATCAGCATTTATGCAGACCGACGCCGGGAGCTGGTGCGTTATGTCATGGCGATGGCTGACCTCTACTTCCCACTTTTCGAGCAGGTGCTTGACCAATACGATTTGCCGCTGGAGTTGAAATACCTCGCCATCATCGAAAGCAATCTCAACCCTCGCGCCTATTCGCGCGCAGGTGCCGCAGGCATTTGGCAGTTCATGTTGCCCACCGGCAAGCTGTTTGGTCTGGAGATCAACAGTCTGATCGATCAGCGCCTCGACCCGATTGCCTCTACGCACGCGGCTTGCAAGTACTTCAAACAGATGTATGCCACGTTTGGCGATTGGTATCTGGTGCTGGCCTCCTACAACTGCGGGCCGGGCAATGTGAATAAGGCCATTCGGCGCGCAGGCGGTCGCACGAACTTTTGGGAGATCTACCCCTATCTGCCTCGCGAAACGCGTTCGTACGTGCCTTTCTTCATCGCGGCGACTTACATCATGACCTATCACTGCGAGCATAACATCTGCCCCATGCGCACCAGCCTTTCTGTCGCTACGGACACCGTGATGGTAGACAAAATCATGCACCTCCGCCAGGTGGCCGACGTGCTGAATGTGGACATTGAGATGCTTCGTACCTTCAACCCGCAGTACAAACGTGAAATCATCCCCGGACACATCAAGCCCTGCGTACTGAAGCTGCCCGTGGCCGCTACTTACGCTTATGTCGATAAGAAGGATTCGATCAGTAACTATCGCGCCAGTGAACTGTTGGCCGCCTACCTGCCGAAGCGCTATTCTGACAACTCTTCCGACGAGGAGGAGAGCACTGCCACCGAGTCGAAGACCGAGATGATTCGCTACACCGTCAAATCAGGCGAGAACCTCTATACGATCGCCAACAAATACGGCGTCACGGCGCAGAACATTCGCAAATGGAATAACCTACTCACGAACCGTGTGCCGCGCGGTAAACGTCTCACGATCTACGTGGACACCGGCGGCGTAACGTATGACGGTAAGCGCACCGACGGATCCGAGTCCGGCGAGAGCACAGCCGTCGCCCGTCCGGCTGCAAGACGCACCGCCGCAGCCAGTCGCGCACACTCTGCAACTACCCGCAAGGCCGCATCTCGCAAGAAGACCACCGCCCGCAAGACGACCAAGAAGGGTTCGACGACCAACA
>CALHPT010000182.1 GCA_938036405.1 uncultured Tannerella sp. | reverse complement strand
GGTCGATGTCTTCATGGCCTTCACCGATTGGGTGGAGTATCGGGCCAAGAGTGATCCGGAGGTCACCCTGCCCTTCATCAAGATCCTGAACCGGCTGCACAACGAGTTCCTGCTGGAGCGGGCCAACGTAAAGGAGTAAGGGGATATGGCCGTCACACGCGAAGAGAAAGACGCCCGCCACCTGTGGGAGGAGCACTGCAAACGGGTGCAGAGCCTCACGGAGCTCTCCCCCGAGGCAGAAAAGGAGACGCGCGCCGAACGAGACGCCCGTATCCGCCGCCTGTTGGCGAACTACCCGGCATTCTGCGAGTATTACTTCCCACACTACATGCGCCGCACAGACCCCGCCACAGGCCGCGTGACGGGCATCGTACACAACGCCCCCTTCCACAATGCCGCCTTTCGTGATATTCTCCGCAACCGCACCTTCAAGGCCGTCTTCATGTGGCCGCGTGGCCATGCCAAGTCGACACACCTCGACATCTTCATCCCCATCAACCTCATGGTGCGCGGCGGTGGGGAGATCCATTGCGGCATCATCGTCAACAAGTCGGAGGATGGCGCCAAGACGCTGCTGGCCGACCTACAGGCCGAGCTGGAGTACAATCAGCGGATCATAGCCGACTTCGGTACGCAGAAGAACGTAGGCGACTGGCAGCAGGGAGAGTTCTCCACCTCCGGCGGTGTCAAGTGGTTTGCCGTCGGCCGGGGACAGTCGCCCCGTGGACTCAAGAAGCAGGAGCAACGCCCGGACTACATCGTCATCGACGACCTCGACGACGACGAGATGAGCCACAACGAAGAGCGCATCCGGCAAGCCACCGACTGGGTCAAGCAGGCACTCTTCGGCGCCTTAGACGTCGGCCGTGGCCGCTTCCTCATGGTCGGTAATGGCTTCGCCAAGCACATGGTACTGAAGAACATCGCCGAGATACCCAGCGTGAAGGTCTCCAAGGTCTACGCCGTAGACAGCAACGGTGCCCCCGTATGGGCTGACAAATGGACGAAAACCGAGGCCGAAGCCTATGCCGACTTTGTGGGCTATGCCGCATGGCAACGCGAGATGATGCACAATCCCGTCGCCGAGGGCGGCATCTTCAAGTGGCAATGGATACGCTACAAGAAGATCCTCCCCCTGCGGAAGTACGACCAGATCATCTGCTACATCGACCCTTCCTTCAAATCAACAACAGCAAACGACTACAAGGCCGCCCGCATATGGGGCAAGACAGGCCGCGAACTCCATCTGATCGACTGCTACGTCCGGCAAGACACCGTGGCAGGCATGGTGCGATGGCTCTACGACTTCCACGAGTCACTACCGGAGGATGTCGCCGTGTCGTACTTCATGGAGGCGAACTTCATGCAGGACATTATCCTCGATGAGTTTGCCCGCGAAGGCGACCTGCGCGGCTACCAGCTGCCCATCATGCCCGACCGTCGGAAGAAGCCCGACAAGTTGCAACGCAT
>CALHPT010000181.1 GCA_938036405.1 uncultured Tannerella sp. | reverse complement strand
GGTCAGGAAATGGTCCACATATTGCTGCACATAGTAGTTGTTCTTCTGCTTGTCGCGCTCGTTGTAAAGTTTTTCGATGTTGCTGAGCCAATCGGCCTTCGCTCGCTCATATTCGCTCTCAGTAAAACCAAAATCGTGCACCCGTTTGGCTTCGCGAAGCAGGGTCAAGAGGGTCGTGTCGGCCTGTCCGGGTTTAATTACGCCCAGCAGCTGCATCGCGTCTTTCGTTGCAATGCCAAAAAAGGATCCATTGCTGGCGTAAGCATAAGCAAAGGGCGGATTTTCGTTCTCCATCATCTCTTGGAGTCGATCCGTCAGCATCTGATCGACCATATCCATGGCGAAATCGTAAACGAGATAATCGATGGCCTTTTTTTGGTCTGCCGTTACGGCGTCGCGCTTGTAAGAGACCATAAAATAGCCCGTGGGCTGCTCCTTGTCGGCCACCACGGCTACGGCGGGTGTCTCGTTGTCGGGTACTTTTTCATACACGCGCTCGGCAGCATTCACCGGCTTGGGGATGTGGCTAAAGATGCGCTTCACGTCTTTCTCGACCTGCTCGGCGTCAACGTCGCCGACGATGATGATACTCTGCAGGTCCGGTCGATACCATTTATGATAGTAGTCGCGTAGTTCCTTAGGCTTAAAATTATCCACCACGCTCATCAAGCCTATCGGCATGCGCTCGGCGTATTTACTTCCGGCAAAGATGACTGGTGCGATAGAGTCGATCAAACGCGAAGAGGCGCTGCGACGCGTCCGCCATTCTTCATGGATCACTTTTCGCTCCTTATCAATGTCCTTATCTCTCAAAAAAAGCGAATTAGACCAGTCGTGCAGGATCAGCAAGCAAGAATCGACCGATCCACGGCGGTCCGTAGGCACGTCATTGATGTTATACACCGTTTCGTCCATTCCCGTGTAGGCGTTAAGGTTTGCGCCAAACTTTACGCCAATCGTTTCGAGGTAGGAGATGATTCCGCTGCCGGTTTCGTCCTCCGGGAAGTGTTTGGAACCGTGAAAAGCCATGTGCTCGAGGAAGTGAGCCAGTCCGCGCTGGTTTTCCTCTTCAAGAATAGACCCCACGCGTTGCACGATGTAGAAATTGGCCCGATTTTCGGGCAATTTGTTAGCACGGATGTAGTAGGTTAATCCGTTTTCGAGGCGTCCGATGCGCACCTGTTTGTCCGTCGGGACGGGTGGCATTTCTTGCGCCTGCGCGGCTGCGATACAAAGCATCGCAAGGCCGAGAAGCATGTGTTTGAATTGCATTTTCATTTTGTATAAATGTTGATTTAATGCGGGCAAAGATATGCGCGCACTCGAGTGGACAAGGTTAACTTTCGGTTAAGGTAAAGTTAACGGCGCAAGGAGGCGAAGAGATGAATAAGGTCTATCCGTATCGGGGCATCCCACCTTCGGCCACTCCCCAACTCTCTTCGCGGTCGAAAAAAGGGCCTCCGGAATGTCCGGAAATAAAAAAACGACCTGATGAAACGATGGATTTTCATATCGACTCTGCTCCTGCTGTCGGCTTCGCTGTCGATGGCGCGAGAGACATTTGTGCACAATGTTGATATCACCGTGCGGCTCGACTGCTCCGGCACGGCTCATATCACCGAGATATGGGACGTGGACGTGCAGACGGGCACCGAATGGTATCTTGTGCAGGGCAACCTCGGCGCCATAGAGATACGAGACCTCGCCGTGAGCGACGAGACCGGCAAGACTTATCTCCGCGAAGACGTCTGGGACACCCACCGCACGATCGAAGCAAAAGCCGGCCGCTGCGGGTTGATGCACAAGGGCGACGGCGATTATGAGATCTGCTGGGGTACGGGCTCCTACGGCCATCACCGCTTCACTGTCTCCTACATGATGACGCACTTCGTCAAAGGCTTGTCTGACGCCAACGCCTTCAACCACCAATTTGTGGCCGAAGGACTGAGCAGTCCGCCGCAGCACGTGCGCATCGTCATAGAGAAAACGGCGGAGGGCGACTCCGCAACGGCCTTCACGCCGCAGAACACCGGCGTATGGGCCTTCGGCTTCGAGGGCGATATCCATCTGGTCAACGGACAGATCGTAGCCCAGACACGCATGCCGCTCGACGATGACGAATCCGTCATCGTCATGGCACGCTTCGACAACGACCTGTTCATGCCGACGGATCAACGTGACGAATCGTTTGAAGTCATGAAGAATCGTGCCCTCGAAGGCAGCAGCTACAAAGAGGGCGGTGACGAAACGGTCACGCTCGTCGGGCTGACCCTGCTCATCGGGTCCGGCCTCCTTTTCTTCATCTTCACCCTGTTGAACGGGAGCACGTGGAAACGTATCCTTTACACCGCCCTGCTCTCGCCCGTCTGCATGACGACCATCTATTTCAGTGTCAAGTGGTGGGAATATTTGTTGGCCGGCATCGTCGTGTTATTCGTCGTCGGGGCGGTCGTTTACGTCATCCTCGAGCTTGCGGGTGTCACGTCCGCCCGCCCCGTCTACGGCGTGCGCCGTGTGACGGGCTGGTGTCGCGATATCCCGCTCGGCGGCGATCTCATTGCAGCTCATTATGTGCTCAACGAGGCTACCCCCTTGTGGGGACGCAGCAAAAAGCACCTCATCGAGGCGCTCCTGCTACGCTTCATCCACCTCGGACTGATCCGCATCTCCCAACGGCCGGACGAAAAGCGCCCCACCCTCTCGTTTGGCGACGAGAAGCCCTCCGAGAGTGAGTTTATGAGTGATGTGGAATACAGGCTCTACAAGATCATGCGCGCCGCCGCCGGCAAAGACCTGATCCTGCAGCCACACGAGTTCTCAAAGTGGGCAAAGGACAAAGAAGAGAACGGCATGCGACTCTATCAGTGGATCAAAGCGACAAAGACTTACGGCGAAAAGACCTTCGATCGCAACGGGGCGATGCTGAACAACCGCTTCACCCGCCGCGGCCGCGAGATGGCGCGCACGGTACCCGAGTTCCGGAATTACTTGAACGACTTCAGTCTCATCAACGAGCGACAAGCCCGCGAGGTGGCGCTGTGGGACGACTACCTGACGTTCGCTTCGCTCTTCGGCATCGCCGACAAAGTGGAGAACGAATTCAAAGCGCTCTCGCCCGAATACTTCCGCCAAAAGGAGCTGACCCAAGGCTACGACCGTACAACGGTGTCGATAATGAGTCGGGACCTCTCCGGTCGGTTCGTCAACGGATCCTTCTCGTACAAGGCAAAAGAATTCAGGGCTTCCGGAGGAGGAGGATTTGTTTCGCTCGGAGGAGGAGGAGGACATACCGGTGGCGGACGCGGAGGCGGAGCGCGATAACGGATATAAAAAACGTATCACCGTCTTCGACTCCCTCGTTCGAGGCTTGATACG
>CALHPT010000180.1 GCA_938036405.1 uncultured Tannerella sp. | reverse complement strand
AGCGACGAGTAGGGTCGCCGCGATAAAAAGCAGAATTCTCTTGTTCATATTGTTTATAGTTACGAGTTAGAGAGCCACAAGTGCCGGATACTCGTAACTCGTAGTTTACGGTTTGTATGTAGTCAGAACTTTAGGCCGTAGTCGGCACACGGTCGGTCAGGAAGATCTTCATGCTGCACGTGGCGATGGTCTCATCGCCCACCTTGACGCACGTCTCCACGAGCGTGGTGGAGAAGACATCTTCCTTCACCTCGACAGTCGTTGTGAGCGTCTCACCCATGCGGGGCGCACGGAGGATGTGCAGCGGACGGATCATGCCGATGAAGCCGATCTTAACGACACCGTCGCGCTGCGGCTCCGTCTTCTCGCGATAGCCCATCCGTGCAGCGCATGTCTGCGCGATGACCTCCACCAGGAGTGCTTCCTCCACGCGCCCATCCTCGGTGCAGAAGATGTTGTCAGGGCGTAGGGTGAACTCCGACCGGGCTACGATCGGGTCGTAGTAGATCAGCCGGTCGACCATAACGAAAGGCGGACGCTGCGGCAGCAGGTCAAGGATGTCAAAGGGACGGATCATGACCGCACACCGGGCTTCCGACAGACAAGGATGGAATGGCCGCCCTTCAATCCGTCGTGGATCGTCTCCACCTCCAATCCGCCAGCGTTGATGCAACGGATGAGGTCGTCAGAGTGATACATCTTGCTGTTGCCATTGGCCATGACGGTGAAGTAAAGGCTGATCTGCGTGAGGCAGAACGCTGCGATGTCGTTCGACTGTCTATCCCAGAGCGTCTCCATAACGAAGAGTCGCGCATCGTCCGTCATCGCCTCGGCTGCACGCCGCACGATGCTTGTGATCTCGCTTTCCGAGAAGCAATCGAGGAACTGACTCATCCAGATCACGTCCGCACCCGTGGGGAAGGGAGCGGAAGCGTCGAGCAGATCGATCGCATACCCCTCGATGCGATCGGCACCACGACGGTCAGCCATCTGTTGGCGTACCATCTCGAGTTGTTGCGGCAGATCCATGATCGTCACATGCACGTCCGAGTCATAGTCCACACAGCGTGCAGCCCACCGACCTGTATTGCCACCGACATCGAACAACCGTTTCGGCCGACGGGCAAAAACGATTTCCAAAGCCTCGTCGAAGGAGTGGTCGGAGTAGAAGTGATCGAAGCGGAACCAACTCTCGCGTGCCGGATCGGGCAGTTCGGAGAGGCCTTCGTAGACCGTCTTCCACTCACCGAACACACGCAAGCCTTCGGGCTTACCCTCCAGCAATGCCTGCTCCATGCGGTGCATGCCGAGGTAGTTCACGTCGTGATTGAAGTCGATATTGACGGCGATAAGTGGGTCGGTCAGCAAGATCCAGCCCAGCTTAGATAGTACAAACCGATCGTCGGCACAGCTGACCATCCCGGCCGTGAGCGCCGATTCGAGAAGCACCTGCACCGCGTAATGAGAGAGCGGTGTGGCGCGTTCGGTGATCTCATCGAGCGTCAAGCCTTGGCGCGCCTCATTTAGCAGAGCGAAAAGGCCGAACTTGCGCATGAGTCGTGCCACCTGAAAGGTGACCGGGGCGAAGGCGATCTCGTGAGCGCGCCGTTGCGCTTCGAGGATCCTCATCCGGTCCTTCGTAAAAGTCCGCTCAAGAGCGGGAGACATTTTCATCTTTCCAGAACGTATAAAAGTTAAACCATTGTTCGGGGTAACGCCGCACGATGCTTTCGAGTTCTCGGGCATAGGAGCGAGTCATCGCCTCGATGCGTTCGCGCTTCGTTCCTTCCGTGGGCGAGGGGATGCGGCGGACGTGAATCCGATAGAGCGACGATGAGACCTTCAGCACGAACATCGCCAACACGGGCACACTGAATTGCTGCGCCAGCACGAAAGCCCCGATGGGGAAGTCAGCACGGCCGCGAAGGAAGTCGCACGTCACGCTCTTATTGCTGCCCAACGTCCGGTCGCACGGCATGCTCACCATCTCGCCGGCAGTCAACGCCTCGTTGATGAGAAAGATGTGCGACAGATCATCGGAGACGGGAATAGCGCGGATATTATTCCGCTCTAAAATTTTGACGCGATTCTTCTGCACCTCCTTTGCCTCACCCCCGTAGATAAGGCAATTGATGCGCTTCTGCTGTTTGCCCAGCAGGTAGCCACTCAGCTCCGGGTTGCCCACGTGGGCGCTGGCTACAATGCAGCCTTCGGGCCGCTCGAGCATGGAGAGGAAGAGGGGATTGTCCGGGTTGTCGACGCGGAACTTGTTTCGCCCCGCATAGACCGAGAAGCGATCGAGCATGGCTTGCCCGAAGAGGAAGTGATTGTGGTATGTTTTGAGGAAGGCTTTGACGGGCGAATAGCCGTGTTGACGGCGGAAGTAGCCATAGATAGCGCGGTAGCCCTTGTTATGAAAGAGCATGTAGAAGGGGACGATGAAGGCCATGATGGCATAGCCGATACGGACGTCGAAGATGGACAGCATGGCCTTCATAGCCTTCTGTCCGAGCGTCGTCCCGCCCGTCACCCCGTTCCACTCTTCGCTTTTCCTCACCATCACGCCGTGCCTACTCTCTGGGATGCCGCGTTATAGTTTCGATTCGATATAGTCATAGAAGGTCTTCACGGTCTTCACGTCGGCCATCTCTTCGGGTTTGATCTTGAAGCCGAACGTCCGCTCGACGATCACAACGATGTCGACAAAGTCCAGGCTATCCAGCCCCAGATCCTCCTTCAGCAGTGCATCGGGCGCGATCTTATCCGCCTCGATCTCCATCTCTTCCACCAGGAAGTCGTTCACCTTCTCTTCGATCTCTCTTCTTTCCATTTTCTATCTAAAGTCTTTGTTTGATTGTTTCGTGCATGCGCTCTATACCTATTCATAGCCTCCCGGGGAGGGCGCTTCATGGAATATGCCACGGAGATGCACAGCGCGACGGGCTGATGCGTTGCTATCCAATGCCTCACATTAAGCCTCCGTTGATGGATATCACCTGCCCCGTGATATATGCCGCCCGATCCGAGGCCAAGAAACTGACGAGCGCAGCCACCTCTTCCGGTCGTCCGAAGCGCCCCGCGGGGACGGTTTGCTTCAGCGTCGCCTCGTCCAGATCCTTCGTCATGTCCGTCGTGATGAAGCCCGGGGCGACGGCATTCACCGTCACGTTTCGTCGGGCCACCTCTTGCGCCAGGGCCTTTGTGGCGCCGATCACGGCCGCCTTCGCCGCCGAATAGTTCGTCTGGCCCGGCATGCCCTTCAGTCCGGAGAGCGATACCATGTTAATGATGTGCCCACGGCGACGCATCAGCATCCCCTTCAGCACGCGACGGGTGACATAAAAAAAGCCGTCGACCGACGTGTTCATCACGTCGTGCCAAGCGGCATCTGGCATGAAGATCATCATTGCGTCTTGACGAATGCCGGCATTGTTGACCAACACCTCGATCGCATCGTCCGGGTGACGTGCCTCCCAAGCCTCCAGGGCAGCGTCCACCGCAGCGGCGTCGGCCACATCGAAGGGGATCACTTCTGCCTGGCCGCCTGCGGAGACGATCTCGGCCTCGACGGCGGAGGCCGCTTCAACGTTTGACCGACAATTGATCAGCACCGCATATCCCGCGGCCGCCAGCTCCATGCAAACGGCCCGCCCGATACCTCGCGAGCCCCCCGTAACCAATGCGTATTTCGTCATAACCACTCTGCTTATCTTACTAATAATCGCCCATCTACGGATGGAGCGGGCGCAAAAGTAGAAAAAATGCCATACGGCAATTGGGGCTTCTGATGCGGGTAAATCGCACTTCCAAAGCCGATTTGAGGAGCCTCAAAAGAGGGAGATGAGCCGCGGAACAGCGCCCATGCCAAGCCAGGCACACGGCAAGGCCCCAAGAGCGCAGGTAAGGGGGCAGACATGAAGCGTCTGACCGCACCTGCGCCTTGTCCACAGGGCCGCAGATGCGCCGCTATCCAAAGTCTCTACTTTTGGCACCCTAATCAAACACTCCCTGACCATGCTTTTGAAGATTTACCCCGACAACCCCAACCAGAAAGATCTGGACTGCGCCGCCGACACCCTACGCGACGGCGGACTCGTCATCTACCCCACCGACACGCTCTACGCCATCGGTTGCGACGCCTTCAACGTCCGCGCCGTGGAGCGCATCTGTCGCATCAAGGGCGTCGACCCGCAAAAGAGCAAGCTCTCCATCGTCTGCCACGACCTCTCCGAGGCCGGGGCCTACACGCGCATGGACAACGACGCCTTCAAGCTCCTCAAACACCATCTGCCCGGCGCCTTCACCTTCATCCTGCCCGCCGGGGCCGACCTGCCACGCATCTACAAGAGTCGGCGCGAAGTGGGCCTGCGCATCCCCGACAATGCCATCGCCCGCGAGCTTGTCCGCACGCTGGGCAACCCCCTCCTGACCATGTCCGTCCGCGACCCCGCCAGCGAAGACGAGGAGCCGGAATATCTCACCGACCCCGAACTCATCCACGAAAAATTCGACGGCCGCGTCGACATCGTCATCGACGGCGGCATCGGCAGTAGCGAGGGATCCACCGTCGTCGATTGCACCACCCAACCCTTCACCATCCTGCGGCAAGGCCGAGGCGCCATCGACCTCTAAACTTCCCCCCCCGCCCAGACGCACTCTGGAAGCTTTTCAAAAACGCATACTTTTGCGGCGGCGGAATCCGAAAAGCCATACAATAGAGTAGGAGAAAAAAAACAATAAGAACAAGTACACAGAGTATGAAGAAATTTCTGATGAGTGCGATCATGATCGCACTGTGCTCCTTGGGAGCAGCAAACGCACAGCTTGAAAAAGGTAGCGTATTAGTTGGTGGAAGCATCGGCGACATTCGGTTCGGTCTGGGTAGCGGCAGCTACTTCTCGCTCAACCTCACTCCGCGTGTAGGCTACTTCGTGCAGAACAACCTGGCCTTTGGTGCCAAAGTGAATGCCGGTTTCACCGGACAGCGCGGTGGTAACACCACGTTCAGCTACGGCATCAATGGCTTCGGTCGTTACTATCTCGGCAATAAAGAGGTAGAGATTGGCCCGAAAGAAGGCCACTTCTTTGGTGAAGTCGGCGTCGGTCTGGGTGGCGTTCAGGGTGCAGAAGTTGGATTCAACGTCAACTTTGGTCCTGGCTACGCTTACTTCCTGAACGAGCACGTAGCGCTTGAAGCATTGGCTCTCTACAACGGACAGTTCGGCAAAGGTTCCGTGAACGGACTTTCGCTCAACGTTGGTCTCCAGATCTACCTCCCGGTTTCGAAGCTGGAGGCTCGTGCTAAGAGCTTGATGAAGTAATCTCAAGTCCAGACGTAACTATTACACCTTGTGGTGCCTCTTTTCTACGGAGCGCACCATGCTAATCGCAGAGCAGGGGAGAAAGCCGCAGCGCTTTCTTCCCTGCTCTTTTTTTGCGGTCTCCCCAACGCGGCGCGCATCGGTCGGTGCAGCAGCTCCGAAGTACCTCCCGCGACGAGTTTGGGGCCGTGCAGGCCCAGAGAGGTGCCTCCCGCGGCAAATTTTGGAACATGCCCCTCAAAACATGAGGTCAATTCATCGCGGTTCAATCAGTACACAAAATCTGGATGAAAAAACAGTCTCTTTTTCTCGACCCATCCATCGTATAAAGTTAAACAGAGTGTCTATTTCAGACTTCATACATCGTATAAACTCAAAAACAGACTCTATTTCTTAATCTATACATCGTATAGATTATAAAACAGAATCTATTTCATACTCCATACAACGTATAGATCCC
>CALHPT010000179.1 GCA_938036405.1 uncultured Tannerella sp. | reverse complement strand
CCGAAATGACCAAGCAAGGCCTGCATGATGGTTTCGGAGTCTCCGAAATGACCAAACAGGGTCTGCATAACGATTTCGGAGTCTCCGAAACGATCAAACAGGGTCTGCATAACGATTTCGGAGTCTCCGAAGTGACCATGCAAGGCTTGCACAGCGTTTTTGTTACGTAAAAAAGGCACCCACAAGGGGTGCCCCTACGAGGTGATGTGTCAAAACACGGGCGGCGAACGTCACCCCAACTGCTCGCGGATGGCGCGACTCTCGGCCTCGAAGCCGGGCTTGTCGAGCAGGGCGAACATATTGCTCTTGTAGGCCTCCACGCCGGGCTGGTCGAAGGGGTTGACGCCGGAGAGGTAGCCGCTGATGCCGCAGGCGGCCTCGAAGAAGTAGAGCAGGCGACCGATGTGATCGGCCGTGAGGCGTGGGATGGAGACGCGGATGTTGGGCACGCCACCGGAAGCGTGGGCCAGGCGGGTGCCGAGCTCGGCCATCTTGTTGATCTCGTCCACGCGGCGGCCGGCCAGGTAGTTCAGCCCGTCGAGATTGTCGGCGTCCGTGGGGACGGAGAGCGTGCGCTCGGGGGCGTCGATCGAAACGACCGTCTCGAAGATCGTGCGCTCGCCCTGCTGGATCCACTGGCCCATAGAGTGGAGGTCGGTGGTGAGATCGACGGCGGCGGGGAAGATGCCTTTGTGGTCCTTGCCCTCGCTCTCGCCGTAGAGCTGCTTCCACCACTCGCCGACGTAGTGCAGTTTGGGGTGGAAATTGGCCAGGATCTCGATCTTCTTGCCGCTGCGATAGAGCGTCTGGCGGGCGGCGGCGTAGCGAAGGGCAGGGTTCGAAGCAAAGGGGACGTCGGGGCCGACGGCGCGCTCCATCTCTACGGCGCCGCGGACGAGGGCGCGGATGTCGATGCCGGCCACGGCGATGGGCAGCAGCCCGACGGGCGTGAGAACGGAGTATCGCCCGCCGACGTCGTCGGGGATGACGTAGGTTTTATAGCCCTCCCTGTCGGCCAGCGTGCGGAGGGCGCCCCGGGCACGGTCGGTCACGGCCACGATACGTTCGCGGGCTGCCTCTGCGCCGACGTTTTCCTCGAGCAGGCTGCGGAGGATACGGAAAGCGATGGCCGGCTCGGTCGTGGTGCCGGATTTGGAGATGTTGATGATGCCAAAGTCGCGTCCGCGGAGCAGGTCGCAAAGCTCGCTGAGGTAATCCTCGCCGATCTGGTTGCCGGCGTAGAGGATGACGGGGTGCGTGCGGCCCTCGGTGCGTAGCGGGTCGAAGCTGTCGGTGAGGGCTTCGATCACGGCTCGCGCGCCGAGGTAGCTGCCGCCGATGCCGATCACAACGACAGCCTGACAGGCGCGCAGCCTCTCGGCCGTCTGCTCGATGTCGGTCAGCTGAGCGTCGGTGATGGAGCTGGGCAGGTGGAGCCAGCCGAGGAAATCGTTGCCGGCGCCGGTGCCTTCATAGAGGGTCCGAAGACTCTTTTCGGCCTCTGGGCGGATGGCCTCGAGGCACTGTTCGGCGTCTGGGCCGAAGGCTTTCGTGAAGTCTAATTGAAGGGGGTTCATAAGGGTTGGGGGTTGGGGTTAGGGTAAACTATTTGAATGTTTCTGTCATGCGACGGATGACGGCCTGGGGCGACTGGCGCTCGTAGAGGATGGCGTAGAGGGTGTCGAGGATGGGCATATCGACCTGATAGCGCTCATTGATCTCGTAGATACACTTAGCTCCGTAGTACCCCTCGGCGATCATCTCCATCTCCAGCTGTGCCGTTTTGACCGAATAGCCCTTGCCGATCATGGAGCCAAACGTGCGGTTGCGGCTGTATCGCGAGTAGGCCGTCACGAGCAGGTCGCCGAGGTAGGCCGAGTCGGAAATGTCGCGCGGCAGCGTGTGGGCCGAGCCGAGGAAGCGCTGCATCTCCTTGATGGCATTCGAGATGAAGACCGCCTGAAAGTTGTCGCCATACTTCATGCCGTGGCAGATGCCGGCCACAATGGCATAAATGTTCTTCAGCACCGAGGCGTACTCCATACCACGGACATCGCGGCTGCAGGAGGTGCGCATAAAGTCGTTCGTGAAGATCGGGGCGATAGCTCGCGCGCGGTCGATGTCCTTGCAGGCCAGGGTGAGGTACGAGAGGCGTCCGAGGGCCACCTCTTCAGCGTGGCATGGCCCGGCGATGACACCCAGTTGCTCCTCGGGCACCTGGTAACACTCGGCCAGATAGTCCGTGATGAGCATGTTCTCGTCCGGCACAAGGCCCTTGATGGCCGAGAAGATCATCTTGTCGCACAGAGGCACGCGCAGCTGCTTCAGGTGGTGCTTGAAGAAGGGCGATGGGGTGGCGAAGATGAGCATGTCGGACTGCTCCACGATCTCGTTAATGTCGGCCGAGAAGTGGATGCGCTCCGTGTCGAACGTCACGGCGGAGAGGTACGAGGGGTTGTGCTTCGCCTGCTGGAACTCCTCGATGACCTCCTGCCGACGTATGTACCAATTCATCTCCGGCTGGTTCGAGAGCACGATCTTGGCCAACGCCGTGGCCCAGCTTCCGCCGCCCATGATGGCAATCTTTCCGGGGAAATTTTCCATGTCGATCTTGTTTTGTTTACGGGTTACGGGGGGTTACGCCTCGTCCGACTTGCGAGTCCACGCCTCGACGGCTTCCGGTGAGGGTAGTTCGAGTCCGAGGGTGTATTTCTTATTCAAATCGAAGAGTGCGCGGCGGAGCAGTTGTGCGTTGGCGCCCGCCAACATGTCAGCCGTGGGATAGCCCGCCTTCTGCACGGCCGGCACCCATTCCGCGGGCACACCGAGCGGTGCATATTTCTCCGGTGCATCCTTCCGCGGCGTCTTTTCCGGACGCATCTGCGGGAAGAAGAGCACCTCTTGGATCGTCGTCTGGCCCGTCAGCAGCATCACGAGTCGGTCGATACCGATACCCATGCCACTCGTCGGGGGCATGCCGTACTCCAGTGCGCGGACGAAGTCCATGTCGATAAACATCGCCTCATCGTCGCCCTTCTCGCTCAGTCGCAGCTGCTCCTGGAAGCGCTCCAGCTGGTCGATCGGGTCGTTCAGCTCGGAGTAAGCGTTGCAAAGCTCCTTACCGTTCACCATCAGCTCGAAGCGTTCGGTCAGCTCCGGGTTGTTGCGGTGACGCTTGCAGAGGGGCGACATTTCGATGGGGTAATCGGTGATGAAGGTGGGCTGGATGTAGTGTTTCTCGCATTTCTCGCCGAAGATCTCGTCGATCAGTTTTCCCTTGCCCATCGTATCGTCCACCTCGATTTCGAGCTGACGGCAGACGGCGCGCAGGGCCTCTTCGTCCATGCCGGTGATGTCTATGCCGGTGTGTTCGCGGATGGCGTCGGTCATGGTGACGCGTCGGAAAGGCGCCTTGAAGCTGATCGTCCGGCCGTCCACTTCGACGTCCGTCGTGCCATTCACGTCGCGGCTCACCTTCTCGAGCATCTGCTCGGTGAACTGCATCATCCAGTTGTAATCCTTGTAAGCCACATAGATCTCCATCGCCGTGAACTCTGGGTTGTGCGTACGGTCCATGCCCTCGTTGCGGAAGTCTTTCGAGAACTCATAGACGCCCTCAAAGCCGCCCACGATAAGGCGCTTCAGGTAAAGCTCGTCGGCAATGCGGAGGTATAGATCGATGTCGAGCGCGTTGTGGTGTGTCACGAAAGGACGTGCTGACGCACCGCCCGGAATCACTTGTAACATCGGAGTTTCTACTTCCATAAAGCCTTTGGAAAGGAAGTAGTAGCACTCTACTTGGAGGAAGTCAAAAAGCAAGACAAGCTCCCACGTAACCATAAGAAATTGAGTCAATTTGCCAATTAGACAATGAGACAATTTACCAATGAGGCAATGAGTCAATTTGCCAATG
>CALHPT010000178.1 GCA_938036405.1 uncultured Tannerella sp. | reverse complement strand
CCTTCGGGTTGGCCTACCTACAGACCATCGTCTTCATCCTCATCATCGCCGCCTTGGTGCAGATGGTGGAGATCATCCTCAAGAAAGTCTCGCCCGCGCTCTATCAGGCACTCGGCGTTTTCTTGCCGCTGATCACGACGAACTGCGCCATCCTCGGCGTGGCCATCCTCGTCATTCAGAAGGATTACAACCTGCCGCAGTCGATCGTCTTTGCCTTCTCGACGGCTATTGGCTTCGCGCTTTCGCTCGTCATTTTCGCGGGTATCCGCGAGCAACTCTCGCGCCTGAACGTCCCTGCGGCCATGAAGGGCATCCCCATCGCATTGCTTACGGCCGGTCTGCTGGCCATGGCCTTCATGGGCTTCTCCGGCATCGTGTGACGCCCGCCATTTCGGGTTACGCGTCAAGAAAAAGGCACCTCCACCGGCGTGTGGGGGTGCCTTTTTTACGTGCGGGCGCATTCTCCCGCGCGGTATCAGCGTAGAATCGGTGTTTCTGAATCATTCCCGAACGGTTTCAGCGCAGAATCGGTGTTTCTGAAGCATTCCCGCGCGGTTTCGGTATGGAATCAGGGTGAGTTTCTGGAGTATTAGATGTCAGAGCACCTCGTCGAGGAAACGGAGGATGTGCGCCGTGTCGTCGGGGTGGAACCAGATGATGGACGGGTCGCGGCGGAACCAGGTCTGCTGCTTGCGGGCGTAGACGCGGGTGTTGCGCTTGATGCGGGCCACGGCCTCGTCGAGCGAAAGCTGGCCGTCGAAGTGTTGGAAAAGCTCCTTGTAGCCGACCGTGTTGAGGGCGTTGAGGTGGCGCTGGGGATAGAGGGCGCGGGCTTCGCGGAGGAGGCCGTCGGCCATCATTTGGTCGACGCGGGCGTCGATGCGACGGAAGAGTTCTTCGCGGGGGCGGACAAGCCCGATCTTGAGGATGCGGAAGGGGCGCGCTTTGACGGTGCGTGTACGGAAGTCGGAATAGGGGCGGCCGGCGGTGCGGCAGATCTCGACAGCGTGGATGACACGGCGCGGGTTGCGGCGGTCGACCTCGGCAAAGTGCACGGGGTCGGCCTGTCGAAGCTCGTTGAGCAGGGCGTCGAGTCCGAGGCGTTCATAGTCCGCCATGACGGCGGCGCGGATGTCGGTGGGTACGGTGGGGATGTCGTCGATGCCCTGACAGACGGCGTCGATGTACATCATCGATCCGCCGGTGAGGAGGACGGTGGGATGGGTCGTGAAAAGCTTCGTAAGGAGTGCGAGGGCGTCCGTTTCATAGCGTGCGGCGCTGTACGGCTCGGCGGGGTCGAGGAGGTCGACGAAATGGTGTACAACGCGGGCGCGTTCGTTGGCCGTGGGGGCGGCTGTGCCGATGGGCATGCCGCGATAGATCTGTCGGGAGTCGGCCGATAGGATGGGGCTACCGAGGCGTTCAGCCAACCGCAGGCTGAGCGCCGTCTTGCCCACGCCGGTGGGGCCGAGCAGGACGAGGAGGGTGGGGGACGTCGTTGCTGTCAATGCGTAAAGTGGGGAGGTTATCCTGTTCGCGGGGGCGTCAGGGACACCGGCCAATTTGATCGGGTAGCAGGTAAACTTCCGGGCCTCGGTAGAGGCGGCTCAATAGCGCTCTTCTAAGTCGGAGAGGCTGACGCTGTCGCCATCCTCAAAGCCACCCATGCCCTCGCGATCAAGCTCGTCGTCGTCATACTCGGAGTCGCCGTAGAAGTCTTCACCGGTGGCGGAGACGGTTGGGGTGAGCGTCTTACCGAGATCCTTTTCGAGCTCTTCTTCGGTGAAGGCTTGCTCGGGCGGATCGCCGACAGAGCGTGTGCAGACGGCCTCCCGGAGGGTGCGTCCGGTGATGATCTCGCGAAGCTCCATGTAGAAGGCGCGGTCGAACATGTAGTCGAAGACGTAGATAAGTCGCTGGTGCTCGTCTTCGAGCAGCTCCTCGAGCCGTGTGTCTTCCATGAGGCACGTGTCGGCGTCGGTGGGTGCGCCCATGTCCACGAGGGTGATCTCGGTGCGGCGTGTCCAGTCGTCTTCACAGATGAAGAAGCTGCTCATCTCCGCGGGCTTGAAGCCGACGGATTGCTCGATAGCTTGATGGAGGTCGAGGAAGGTGGCCTCGGCGTCGATTTGTATTTCGCGCTTGAAGTCTTCGACTTCGTCAGAAACGATAAGGAATCGGTAAACCATAGTTAGAGGATAGAGAGTAGTGGAGAGGGAGGGAAGATAGAGGGTGGAGAGTCGCTTCATGTGCTCGGCCTACCCTCTATCCTCTGCCCTCTATTCATCGATGGATCCGCGGACGATGCCGCGTTTGGAATGCTTGATGAAGTTAAGAATCAGGTCGCGCTCGGGGCCGGGGCCGTATTCCATTTCGATGGCCTGCAAGGCGTCGGTATTGTTAAGGCCGCGGGTATAGAGCGTGCGATAGATGTCCTGAATGAGGTAGACTTGCTGATTGGAGAAGCCGCGCCGACGTAGGCCAACGATGTTGATGCCGCAGTAGACGATCGGGTCGCGACCGATCAGCGTGTAGGGGGGGATGTCTTTGCCGACGCGCGATCCGCCTTGGATCATCACGTGCTGTGAGATGCGCGTGAACTGGTGCACAAGGACGCTGCCGCTGAGGATGGCGAAGTCGTCGATCTCCACCTCGCCAGCGATCTGTGAGGCGTTGCCGATGATCACGTGGTTGTGTACGACGCAGTCGTGTGCCACGTGTGAATAGGCCATGATCAGGCAGTCGCTGCCCACCACGGTGTGCCCCTTGGAGGCTGTGCCGCGGTTGATGGTGACGCACTCGCGGATGGTGGTGCGGTCGCCAACCTCGGCGGTGGTGTCTTCGCCAGCGAACTTCAGGTCTTGCGGGATGCCGGAAATGACGGCGCCTGGGAAGATGCGGCAGTCACGGCCGATGCGTGCGCCGTTGAGAATGACGGCGTGGGGATAGATGTGGCAACCGTCGCCAATGACGACGTCGCGCTCGATGTATGCGAAGGGATCGATGGTTACGTTCTGGCCGATGCGGGCCTCGGGGTGGATGACGGCTGTGGGTGCGTGCATGTCGGCTTACTTGTTTTTGACGATTTGTGCCATGAACTCTGCTTCACATACCACCTTCTCGCCGACGAAGACGTAGCCCTTCATCGTAGATATGCCGCGCCGGATGGGCGAAAGCATCTGTAAGCGGAAGATGAGCGTATCACCGGGAACAACCTTCTGACGGAACTTGACACCGTCGATCTTCATGAAATACGTAGAGTAACGCTCTGGCTCGTCGACGGAGTTTAGCACCAAGAGTCCGCCCGTCTGTGCCATTGCCTCGACGAGCAATACGCCTGGCATGACCGGCTCCTGCGGGAAGTGGCCTTGGAAGAAGGGCTCATTGACGCTCACGTTCTTGATGCCCACGATGTAGTCGCCACCGATCTCGATGATCTTGTCGACTAAGAGGAAGGGGTAGCGATGGGGCAGGAGTTCGCGGATGCGGTTGATGTCCATCAGGGGTTCGCGGTTCGGATTGTAGTCGGGAGCTTGGATGCTATTCAGCTTGATGTCTTTGCGGATCACTTGCGCCAGCTGACTGTTGATCTTATGGCCCGGACGGGTGGCGATGATGTGGCCTTTGATCGGTTTGCCGATAAGGGCGAGGTCGCCAATCACGTCGAGGAGTTTGTGGCGCGCAGGCTCGTTGGCATAAGCCAGCGGTTTATTGTTTACGTAACCCAGTTCGCGGACGTTCTTGTGCGGAAGGCCCAGCTCGTCAGCGATGCGATCGAGCTCAGTCTGCGGCATCTCGCGGTCGTAGATGACGATGGCGTTATCGAGGTCGCCGCCCTTGATGAGTCCGTTTTGGAGGAGCATTTCGATCTCACGAACAAAGACAAAGGTGCGCGAGGCGGCTACTTCGTCGGCGAAGTCACTGAGATCGGCCAGGGTGGCGTATTGGTTGGATAGAACCGGCGAATCGAAGTCGATCAGCACGTTCATACTGAACTTGTCGTTGGGCAGGATGGAGAGTGACGAGCCAGTCTTTTCGTCCTTGACTTCCATCTTATGGCGTACGATATAGTAGTCACGGGGTGCGTTCTGCTCTGTGAGGCCGACGCTGCGAATACCTTCGGAGAAGGGCCGTGCGCTACCGTCAAGAATGGGGAACTCGGGGGCGTCTACCTCGATCAGGCAGTTGTCTACCTCCCAGGCGTAGAGTGCCGCCATAGCATGCTCGATCGTACTGATTTGCACATCCTTTTTCCCCACCACGGTGCCGCGCTGTGTGTTGATCACGTTCTCGGCCAGCGCCTCAACGATGGGGCCACCCTCTAAGTCGGTGCGTTTGATTTGGTATCCGTGATTTTCCGGAGCGGGTTTGAAGGTAATGTGTATATCAAGCCCCGTATGCAGGCCTTTGCCTTGCAATGAAAATTCGGATGCGAGTGTCTTTTGCTTTTGCATGATGTGTGTTGTATGATCGTTACTTAAATGGGTATTCATAATCTCTTTTTTAGCTCCTCGATTTCTTTGCTCAGGCGGTCGATCTCGAGGTACATGTCAGGCAGTTTGCGTTGGGCGATGCTGGATCGGAAAAAGGTTTTGAGAGGCATGGCTGGGGAGCCCATGACGCGCGATCCGGCGTCGATGTTGCTGATGATGCCTGACTGGGCGCCGATCTGTGTGCCGTCGCCGATGTGGATGTGTCCGCCTAGGCCGACTTGCCCGCCGACCATGCAGTGGCTGCCCACCTTGGTCGAGCCAGAGATGCCGACCTGCGAGGCCATGACGGTATTTTCTCCAATCTGTACGTTGTGTGCGATCTGAATCAGATTGTCCAGTTTGACGCCCCGACGGATGATCGTGGACTCCATCACGGCGCGGTCGATGGTGGTGTTGGCGCCGACTTCGACCTCGTCTTCGAGCACGACGTTGCCCAGCTGTGGAATCTTGCGGTAGGTACCATTTTCGGGTGCGAACCCGAAGCCGTCCGAGCCGATGACGGCGCCGGCGTGCAGGATGCAGCGTGAGCCGACAACGCAGCCGTTGTAGATGGTGACGTGTGGATAGATGGTCGTATCGTCGCCAATCTGGACATTGTCGCCGATGTAAGCGTAGGGATAGATGCGGCAGCCACGGCCGATAACACTCTGCTCGCCGATGTAGGCGAAGTGACCGATATAGCCGCCTTCACCCACCTGGGCTGACGGGGCGATGAAGGCCGTGGGATCTGTGCCCGCCTTTTGCGTTCGGGTTTGTTCCACAAAGTGGAGCAGCGAGGCCAGTGCGGCGTAGGCGTTGGGCACACGCAGCAGAGTAGCATCGACATGCGCCGAGGGCTGGAAGTCATCGTTGACAAGAACGATGGCCGCCTTTGTACCATAGATATAATGTTCGTATTTGGGATTGGCCAGGAAGGTCAGGGTACCCGGTTTTCCTTCCTCAATCTTTGAAAAGCCACTCACTTTAGCTGTCACATCGCCCTCGATCGTTCCGTTTAGGAACTCAGCTATCTGTTTAGCTGTAAACTCCATTCCGTGTCTTACGTTCTTTTATTATTACCGGCGCCAAAGGTAGAAGCTGTTTTCAATCTGATAGGTGTTTTCGATTTATTGGAAAGTGGGCGTGAGGTAAATGAAGAGGTCGTTAGAAGTTTATTGGCTGATATTTTACGGGGCTGTCTCTGGCGGGTCTTCCCTCTTTCTCTTTCGGGGTTATCAAGGGGTCCCTTTCCGATCTTTTGTTCAATCTTCTTTCTGCACATGATCCGAATGGGGCGTGTGCAGAAAGATGATACAATGCACAGTGGGGTGGGTTAGGGCCGGAAGAAGTAGTTGAGGGTGATGTAGTCCGACTGGTGGTCGGGCGAGATACGGCGAGCGGGGTCGTTGACGGGCGGGTTGTCGGTCCACTCGAAGAGATAGTCGGCGGGAAAGAGGAGGGGCGTGGAGGCAATGGCCGTCTTGGCGTCGCTGCGAAGGTTCTTGCGCCAACCGTTGTCGGTGGTGAGAGTGATGCGGCGCGAAGTAGCGAGCTTTCCGGCCTCAGTGAGGGTGACAGTGGCGGGGGTGTCGAGGCGGAAAGGTGTGGAGGGCGGCAGAAAGAGTCGTCCGTGACTGAAGGGGGATACTACGGTGGGTGGCCCGTCAGGGTGGCCTACGCGCACCCAGGATTGGGCCTGATAGGTGATGCGCATGCCCTCGTAGAGGTCGCGGACGGTGTGCTCGAAGAAGAGCAGATACCAGCCGTCAGTGGTGGGGGTGAACGAGGCCGTGTAGCAGCTGTCGGCGGGCGTTTTCTGGAGTACGGTGCGTGTGCCGTCGGGCGAGAGAAGGGTGAGGTTGCAGTCGGCGATGTCCGAGAACCAGCGGTCGGCGGGGGAGATCATTCGCAGAGAGAACTCGCCAAAGAAGATGCGGACGGTTTGCTGGCGTCCAGTCTGCCCCTCGAAGGGTGTGTCGATCCACATTGTGTGTGCCTTGGTGGTGGCGGAGAGGAGAAGCAGGAGGGCCAGCAGTGCGGCCAGTGTGGGGGTGTGTAGTCTCTTTTTCATGGTTAATGGGTTTGATGTTCCGGCCGCAAAGAACGCCCGCCGCCCGCCGGTGTGCAATCCCGATTGGTGGGGAGGTGTCGTGAAGCAAAACAGGATCCGGTGGCAGGAGGTGTGCCAGCGAATCCTGTTGTATTGTATCCCCCCGGTGGAGAGGAGCTGTTGGCGGTATCAGTAGCCGATGGTGAAGCGGGTGCGGTGATGGGCGGGGCGTTCTAACTCGTCAACGAGGGCGGCGGCGTAGTCGAGCACGGAGATATGGCTATTGCCTGTGGCGTCCACGATCAAGTCATCCTTGCCGAGGCGATACTTACCCGTCTTGCTCCCCTCTGCGTCAAACTCACCGGCGGGTGAGAAGAAGACCCAATCGATGTCTGTCTCGTGAGTGAGTGTGTTCAGATAGAAGTCGCCGAGGGGGCGCACTCCGTCCATGATCTCGGCGGGGATGGCTCCAGAGTCTACCACGCGCAGGCCGGGCTTGACAAAAAGAGTGCCGGCACCGCCGACAATAATCAGTCGCGGCACACCACTCCGCTTCGCTGCTTCGAGGATGCGCGGATAGTTCGTTTCGATCAGCTGTTTGATGTCGGGGTTGGCCCATCCGGGATTGTAAGCCGAGATGATGGCATCCTTGCCACGGGCCAGGTCAGCCACCTTCTGCACATCGGCCACATCAGCTTCGACGGCCTCTACTTGGGGGCGGTTTTGCAGCTTGGCTGCGTTACGTACGACGGCCGTTACGTGGTGGCCGCGCTCTACCAGTTCATTGAGGACGGCCGATCCAACAAATCCCGTCGCTCCGATTAAAATCACATTTGCCATAAGTTTGGGTGGTGTAAAAAAGTTAGGAATAACGTGAGTTCGATGTAAGAATAGGGCTAGCAGAGAGTTTCTACGGAAGCCGCGCGATGGCCAAAGCGTTTTGGAAATGCCTACAATACTGCGACAAGTGCTTCGGAAAACTTTTTGGCGTTTGCGGGTACTCCCGCAAGTCCCGCGGCATTTACCGAGACGTTTGCGCAAGCTGCGCAGGTCTCTCGGCATTTGCCATGACGTTTGCGCGGGCTGCGCAAGTCTCGCGGCATTTGCCGAGACGTTTGCGCAAGCTGCGCAAGTCTCTCGGCATTTGCCATGACGTTTGCGCGGGCTGCGCAAGTCTCTCGGCGTTTGCCTTGACGTTTGCGGGAGTCCCGCGGGGCATTTCCAAAGACACTTTGGCCGTTACAACGCTCTATCAAAGACATTCTCCAGGGATTAAGATTCCTCATTCTTTCGTCGAACTCACGTTAGGAATAATACTGAGTTGTAGGGGGGGATCATATATGCCCCCATATGTTTTATGGATACATCGCCTTGGCCAGAGCCTCGACGCCGTCTGCACCGGGTAGGTTGGGATAGGCGTTGCGGAGTGCGGTCGCAAGGGCTTCGGGGGTGGCGTTAGCGGCGCGGAGCGGAGCTCTTTCAACTTTTTGAGATAATCGATCTTGAAACGTACATCGTCAGCTGTGGCTACAGCGGCGCCGTGGCCGCCGACGAAGTGCGTGGCGCCGGTCTTGAGCGACTGCTCGGCGGCGGCGATTTCCGCGTCGATGGCGGCCGGAGAGCCGACTTGCAGCACATTGACGTGTGCCTTAGCTGGAGCCCAGTGTGAGAGGTAGACCTTGTCGCCGATAAGAATGCTGGCGGCGGGGAAGTCGCTCGAGGCGCCGCGCACGAAACGGAAGGGGACGCCGGCGTAGGTGACGGGAGTATCAAAAGCCACCTCCGTAACCTCGCCCGTGGGCGCGGATGTGATGGCGTCGCCGAAGGTGTTGGCAAAGTGTTTCATCATACCGCCGTAGACCTCTCCCTGTGTGAAGGCGTGCATGCCTTGGGGCATGAGGATGGGCTGGTCGGCCGTTCCGCCGAGGTGATAGTCCGTGATGCGTTGCAAGGTGGGCTTACCGAGAGAGGCCTCATAGGCATTGAACTCTGCGATATTGTCCTTGAAAAGCGGTTGCTCAAGAGTGACGAGTCCGTCGGGGCCTTCAACGATGTAGCTGATGTCGCCCAGGGCATCGTTGGTGTAATAGACATGCAGGCGGAAATGGCCTAGGTCGAGGGTCTCGATGCGACCCTTAGTGATTTGTGTGGTGCTCATTGTTTGAACTATTAAAGGGTTTGATAAAATCGGGGTGGCGACGGAGGTTGTGAGTGCCAGCAGTGTGGCGGCGAGGATGTGACGTTTTTTCATTTCTATACGCGTTTGATTGTTTTGACGGGGGCAAAGGAGCGGGCAGGCATTGGGCCCCACAAGAAGGCACCGTCGGGTGCGTCAGTTACCGGTAGGTAAGAATCGGGACGGAATCAGTGGAGCGATTTTGAAGATTAACCGAGATTAACTGAGCGGCTTGATGATGGGTGTCTGCACCCCTACCTTTGTGCCCAAACATTATTTCCCTATCCCCTATGCATTGCATGATGATTGACATGGAAACGAAATATCTCAGCTGCCCCATTCGGCAAGTCATCAGTCGCTTTGGCGACAAGTGGTCCATCCTTGTCCTCTGGACGTTGCACGGCAGCCCGACGGGTGTCCTTCGCTTTAGCGAGCTGAGTCGGAGCATCGCGGACTGTTCGCAGAAGATGCTCACCTCGACGTTGAAGAACTTGGAGCGTAGCCGGCTCATTCGCCGCGAGGTCTACCCCGAAGTGCCGCCGCGGGTAGAGTATGCGCTCACCGAGACGGGGCGTTCGCTAATGCCAGCGCTCACGACACTGATCGAGTGGGCGAAGCTGCATTTCGACGAGGTGGCTGGGGCGGTGTCGTAAAACGAGCGGCACCGCGGCCTTACCGTCGGCCCCGAGGGCAGAGAAAAAGGGTATCCCTCTCCACAAAAGGAGGTGGATACCCTTATTACGTTCCCGCCAGCGGGAAGAAGGCGCGTCGATCGGTCAGAAGCGCGAGCTGGCTCCGCCTCCGCCGCTCGAACCGCCGCCCCATGAACCGCCGCCCCATGAGCCGCCGCCTCTGCTACTGCTTCCGCCGCCGAACGAGAAACCTCCGCCGCCGCCACCGAACGAGCTGCCGCTGCCTGAGCCGCCGCTCCATCGGTTTTCTTTCTTCTTGTAGACCTTTTCAACGAGCAGATGGCCGCAGTCACGACAGACATAATGGTAGATCTTGAGTGTGCCCTGCTTTCTCTTTCGCTTGAGGGGGTAGCCCGGCTCCAGCTTGAAACGCCCCACGGCGCCGCACTTTTCGCACTTGATCGGGGGGATAAGTTGCCGCCAGAGGATGAGCTTGGCGAGGAAGTAGAGCAACATCATGGGTAGCTGGCAGAAGAGTAAGCCGCCGCCGATCACGATGAGGTTGTGATCTCGATTGAGCTGCTTGGCGTCCGAGAAACGCGTGGCCGTCTTGGCGGTGCGCCATTGGTTATAAAGCATCCCACCGAAGGCAAGTCCTCCGATCCCCCACCAGATCGTGGAGAAGATGGTCATGAGTGTGTTGCCTTCGTCTTTCTCTTCGGCCTCGAGGGTCGATTCGTTGGTGAGGGCTTTGCGCACCTCTTCCAGACCCACGAGGAGGCCTTCGCCATACCGGCCCTCCTTCATGAGCGGGATCATGCGACGCTTCTGGATCAGCATGCAGAGGCCGTCGGGTAGTTCGCCCTCGAGACCATAGCCGGTCTCGAAGGTGATCTCGCGGAGGTCTTTGCGGGTGACGAGCTGGATCAAGAGGCCACGGTTCGTCTCCTTGTCACCTATGCCCCAGGTGTTGAAAAGCTCGTTGGCAAACTCGCGGGCTGAGCTGTACTTCTCCACGTCATAGGCCGGGATGACAACGATGGCAATCTCCACCCGGAGCGAGTCGCGGAGCTGAGCGAGGCGGCGGTTGAGAGCCGCCTCGTCGTCGGCGGGAATGGCGTCGTCCGGGTCGGAGACGAACCGTGTACTGTCGTCCAGCTGCACATTCGGCACGTCCTCCACGCTGTAAACGTCCCTCGTCTGAGCCGAGAGGCCGACGGAGAGCCAGCTCACGATCCAGACGATGAGCCCTTGGTATAGCCATCTCGCGGTCATCTCTTTGCGGCGTTAGAAGCTGACCTTGGGCGTTTTCTCCGACTCCTTGTCGGCCTCAAAATACACGCGGCGCTGAAAGCCGAAGGCCTGCGCAAAGAAGTTGTTGGGGAAGTGGCGGATGTAGCTGTTGTAAACGTTCACCACCTCGTTGAACCGTTTCCTCTCCACCGCGATGCGGTTTTCGGTTCCTTCGAGCTGGGACTGGAGCATGAGGAAGTTCTCGTTCGCTTTCAGCTCCGGGTAGCTCTCCGATACCGCCATGAGGCGACCTAAGGCGGAGGACAGTTCGCCCTGCGCTGCGGAAAAGCGTTTGAGCGAGGCCTCGTCAAGCTGATTAGGGTCGACGGTGATCTGGGTGGCCTTGGCGCGCGCCTCAATGACGGCGGTGAGCGTCGCCTGCTCATGGGCAGCGTAGCCTTTGACCGTGTTGACGAGGTTGGGGATCAGATCTGCGCGCCGCTGATACTGGTTCTGTACTTGCCCCCAAGCGTTTTGTACGTTCTCGTCGAGCTGAACCATTCGGTTGTAAGTTCCCGCGAAAAAAGCATAGAGTCCGATGAGCACTACGGCCACAAGGGCGATCCGAAAGGCGGGCTTACGGATGAAGGATGAAGATTTTGTTTCCATTTCTTTAAGCTATTAGTGGTTGAGATATTGTTTTATCGGCCTCAAAGATAAACTCTTTGAGACTATCCTTCGTGTCGCGGTTGATCGCTCCGTCTGGAAAAACAATCGGCCGCTCCGACCACCCCGCAAAGGGAGGAATCGGATGCGGCCGATGCACATGAAACAAATCAAAAACTCGCTATGAGGACGTGCCTGCTTACTTGGCGACTTCGCGGAGCAGGGCCACCAGTCGGGCGGCGTGATCGTTGGCTTTACGCTCCAACTCCTTGGCCAGTTCCGGGTCGTTGCGGAGCGCATAGGAGACTCCGTAGGTGATGACCGCCGGATCGACGAGTGTCATGCCGGTAAATTGAGCGGTTGTTTTTATAGCGGGCAGTAGCAGATCCTCGATCCCGCCGTTGGGGCGACCTTCGCGGGCATACAGCTCAGCGGGTGCACCAGTCGTGATGGAGAGGAGGAGCTTCTTGCCTTGCAGGGCGTTGCCGTTCGTGCCGTGGGTGAAGCCATGGGTGAAGACTTCTTCCAGCCAGCGTTGCAAGAGCGACGGCTTATCGAACCAAAAGAGGGGGAATTGCCATACGATGACGTCGGCGTCGACCACCTTCTTCTGTTCCGCCGCCGTGTCGATGCGGAAGTCGGGATAATGCTCGCTCAGCGAGTCAATAGTCACTTCAGGCAGCTCTCGCTTCACCACCTCAAGGATGCGACGGTTCACCACGGAGCCGCGCTGGATGTCGGTATGTCCCGACACGATCAATACTTTCTTCATTTGATAATAAGTAGTTATGGGGTCGTGCCCCGGTAGTAATATGGGGGAATATTCCGCTCTGCTTACAGGTTGCGCCAGCCCATGAACATCTTGACCGTTTCGGGGTCGTTGTGGTCGAAGAAAAGGCTGTGGGCGGTGTCGAGCGATTCGATGCGCACCATCTCGTCGGGCGTGAGTTCGAAGTCGTAGATGTTGAAGTTCTCGGCCATGCGTTCGCGGCGTACCGACTTGGGGATGATGATCACGTCGCGCTGCGTGAGGTAACGCAGGGCAACTTGCGCGGCGCTGCGACCGTGCTCCCGACCGATCTCGGTCAGCATCTTGTCGGTGAAGAGTCCGTTGCGCCCCTCGGCCAGCGGGCCCCACGACATGGTCTTTGTGCCGAACTCGTCCATGTACTTCCCGGCGCGGATTTGCTGGCAGTAGACGTGCGTCTCCACCTGATTCACGGCCGGAGTGACCTCCACGTTGCTGGCCAGGTCGATGAAGTGGTTCGGCTGGAAGTTGCTCACGCCGATGGCGCTCAGCTTGCCCGCGCGATAGGCCTCCTCGAGGGCGCGATAGGCGCCGTAGTAGTCGCAGAAGGGCTGATGGAGCAGCATGAGGTCGATGTAATCCGTCCCGAGGCGCTCCAGGCTGGCGTCGATGCTGGCCTTGGCGCGCTCGTAGCCGTAGTCGCTGATCCAGATTTTGCTGACGATGAACACCTCCTCGCGGGGCACACCGCTCTTCCGAACGGCCGCGCCCACGCCCTCCTCGTTGCCGTAGGCCTGCGCCGTGTCCACCATCCGATAGCCCACGCTGAGCGCGTCGCTCACGCAGCGTTCGGCCTCGGCCGGATCCACTTGATACACGCCGTAGCCCAGCTGCGGCATCTTCACTCCGTTGTTCAATGTGACTGTTTTCATCTCTTGTTTACTCCTTGTTTAATGTCTGGTGATGGCGCAAAGGTATGCGTTGTGCAGCTCCTGACTGTGATGTCAAGCGCGCCAATCGCCTCATTGGTTGCGGTGTTAAGTAAAATGCACAGAACCCCCCCCGGTCAATGAAAAAGCGCAGACAATCGTAACTTTATAATTATGTACTTATGAAAGACTGAGTCAATCGTAAGCCCATAATTATGTACTTATGAAAGACGGAGTCAATCGTAAGTCTATAATTATAGGCTGATGAAAGGCTGAGACAATCATAAGTCTATAATTATAGGCTGATGAAAGACTGAGACAATCGTAACTTTATAATCTTTGTCTGATAATTGACTGAGTCAATCATAAGTCTATAATTATGGACTGATGATTGTCTCGTACAATCGTAACTATATAATCTTTGGCTGATAATTGTCTCAGACAATCATAACTCTATAATGATTGGCTAAGTATTGTCTCGTACAATCGTAAGTCATAAGGTTTAGAGTGAATAAAAACACGTATTTTTGCCTTGTAAACAAGAGATAGAACCCATTATTCATCACCATCAACCCCCTCATACAAATGGCACGCAACAAACCTTACCGACGCAGTCGGAACGAGCAAAACGAATCCAGTGCTTCCGTAAAGAGGTTCCGACGCAGCCCGGGCAACCGCACACTGACCGTCAAACCGCAATATCCGCTGGATAAGGTCTACATCACCATCTTTACCGAGCAGCGCGTCTGTGCCCCGGACGGCAGCGCGACTTACGAACCCATCCCCCATCGCCTCGCGGCCACCCACGTGGATATGTTCGACGCCCTCCGCGTGAGGCTCAGCGAGGGGAATAGCAGCCTCAAGTCCTTTGGCGATCGGTACGGGCTCTCGCCGAGCGATGTGAACGGACTCGTCCTGGCCCTGACCGGCATGGAGGCCTCCACCTTCCGCATCGCCTGGCTGATGAAGCGCGCTGACGAGCTGCTGCGATACACCAATCTCTCGATCAGTGAGGTGGCCCGGCAGAGCGGCGTGGGCTCTACCACGAACCTCTTCTACGCCTGCCAACGCGACCATCACTGCGCGCCCACGCAACGGCGCGCCGATCTGCGCGAAGCGAACGACCTCGGGCGCTTCCGCTGAGAAGAGCTGTTCCGGGCGCCCGCCTATCTTTGGCCCGCGTTTCCCAATACGTGTTATTATATGCATACAACGAACGAACTCTCGGCCGAACGCGCCGAGGCGCTCCTGGAGCGCGACCTCCAGCACTGGCCCACCGCCCGGCAGAACTACGACGCCCTCCGCAACGTCCGCACGCGCACCGTGGCCTTCGACGGCTTCCGCATCGACGTGCAGCTCAACCCCGCGCGCATCGTCTCGTCCGGCGCACGCACCGACGCCGCGTCCATCCGGCAGCGCCCGTGCTTCCTCTGCGACGCTAACCGTCCGCCGGAACAAGACAGCCTGCCCTTCCTCGGCGGTCGCTACCTCTTGCTCGTCAATCCCTTCCCCATCTTCCGCCGGCATTACACCATCGTGGAGCGTACGCACACGCCGCAGTCGATCGGCGGCGATCGGTTTGCCGATTTTCTCGAGTTGACGCGCCAGCTCAGCGGACTCACCACGCTTTATAACGGCCCCCGTTGCGGCGCCTCCGCCCCGGATCACCTGCACTTCCAGGCCGTCACCTGCGGGCAAATGCCCCTCGATGCAGAGGTCGACACCCTGCCCGCCACCACGCTCCTCACCCTGCCCGACGCCACGCTCAGCCGCATCACGGCCTGCCTGCGCCCGCTGTTCGTCATCCGTGCCCGCACGGCCGACGCCGCCACGCAGCTCTTCGAACGTGTGCTCCGCGCGTTACCCGCCCCCGCCCCCGCCGAGGAGCCGATGATGAACATCGTGGCCCGCTATGAGGCGTCGGAGTGGACGGTGACGATCATCCCCCGCCGCCGCCATCGGCCTTGGGAGCCGGGCGAAGGCATACTCACCGCCCCCGGCGCCGCCGACATGGGCGGCCTCTTCATCTCCGTCCGCACGGAGGATTTTGACGCCACCGACGCCGACACCCTGCGCGCCGTCTACGCTGCCGTCTGCCCCTCGGAAGAGGAGATCATGAACCTAGAAATTCCCTGTTGTTAGTTTATCGTTAATTGAATCAGATATGAAGCAGTTTTTCAAGATGATGTTTGCGTCGACGCTGGGCTTTATGCTGGCGTTGATGATTGTCTGTGCCATCATGTTCGTCACCATGATCGGTATGGTGGCCGGATTAAGCAAAAGCTCCGCCGCGGCCGTCGGCCCCAAATCAGGCGAGAGCGTATTCAAGATCACCTTAGCCGGCAATATCCCCGAGACGTCTGCCGACAATCCATTCGCCTCCTTCGTCAGCGGCAATGAGGAAGAGCTCTCCATGCGCGACCTCGTTGATGCCATCCGCAACGCCAAGGAGCAAGAGACCGTGAAGGGCATCTACTTAGACATGCAAGCCTTCTCCAGCGGCGTGGTCACGCTCGATGCCGTGCGCCGTGCGCTGACTGAATTTAAGGAGAGCGGCAAGTTCGTCGTGGCCTACGCCGACCGCTACACGCAGGGCGGCTACTACTTGGCCTCCGTGGCCGATAAGGTCTTCCTGAACCCCGAGGGTATGCTCTCGCTCAACGGACTCTCTTCGCAGACGACCTTCGTCAAAGGTGCGTTGGAGAAGGTGGGCGTGGAGATCATGGTCTTCCGTGTAGGTACTTACAAGGGCGCCGTAGAGCAGTTCATGGGCGACAAATTGAGCGATGCCAACCGCGAACAGATCACCGCCTATCAGCGCGGCATCTGGGGCAACCTGACTCGCGCCATTGCGAAGAGTCGCAAGATCACTGCCGACGACGTGAACCGCTTTGCGGACGAAGGTGGTGCCCTGCTCGATGCCCGTCGGACGGTGGAGTTCAAGCTCGTCGACGAGCTGAAGTATCGTCGCGAAGTGGAGCAGTACCTCATGGAGCGCGCCGGACAGAAGGGCGACAAGCTGAAGACCGTCGGCGTGGCCGCACTCAAGGGCGCCAAGAAGAAAGAGAAGGAGTATCGCAACAAGATCGCCGTCGTCTATGCCGAAGGCGAGATTGTGGAGAGCCTGCCCGGAGGATTCGGTGCGACCGACGCTTCCATCACGGAGCGCCTCAACGACGACCTGAAGAAGCTGGAGCGTGACGACGATGTGAAGGCCGTTGTGCTACGCGTCAATTCGCCCGGCGGCAGCGCTTACGTCTCCGAACAGATCTGGAAGGCGGTCAGTGACCTGAAGAAGAAGAAGCCCGTCATCGTGTCGATGGGTAGCGTGGCAGCCTCGGGCGGCTACTACATCTCCGCTTGCGCCAATAAGATCGTAGCCGAACCGAACACGATCACCGGCTCGATCGGCATCTTCGGCATCTTCCCCAACGCCACGGGGCTGTATAAGAAGGTGGCCCTGACGACCGACGTCGTGAAGACGAACCGCTATGCAGACATGCTCGATCCCTCTCGCCCGATGACGGAAGAGGAGAAGACACTTATGCAGGCCTTCGTCAATCGCGGCTACGACCTTTTCCTCACCCGTTGCGCCGAAGGCCGCGGAAAGAATAAAGCCGACATCGATTCCATCGCGCAGGGTCGCGTGTGGACGGGCGAGCAGGCACTCAAGATCGGTCTTGTCGACGAGTTGGGCGGACTGGAACGTGCCATCGAGCTGGCCGGTGAACAAGCCAAGATCATTAACTACAACATCGTCGAAGTGACGTCTAAGAGCGACTTCCTGCGCAACCTCCTCGAGAAGCAGATGGAGCGTGTCAAGATGTCCATCGTCAAGGAGGCGTTGGGCGACGACTACGAGTACGTCAAGGCCCTCCGCACGGCCCATCCGACGTATGGTGTGCAGGCTCGTATGCTGTACATGCCGAGCAATCTCTGACGTCACATCCTCCTTGCTCTACATACGATGAAATCAAGTAAGACAAACAAGCAATACCCCGTAGCATGGCCTTTAGCGCTGTGCTACGGGTTCGTCGTACGCCTGCGCAACCTCTGTTTTTCGCTGGGGCTGCTGCCCTCGGAGGCTTACCCCATCGCTGTGATCAGCATCGGGAATCTCTCCGCGGGAGGGGCAGGCAAAACGCCGCTCGTCGAGTACCTCATCCGGCTGTTGGCCGACCGTTATCGTGTGGCCGTGCTCAGTCGGGGCTATCGACGGAAGACGAAGGGCTACGTGCTGGCCAATGAGTCGAGCACGGCACGCGACATCGGTGATGAGCCGTGCCAGATCAAGCGTAAATATCCCGCCGTCATCGTGGCTGTCGATGCCAACCGTAGGCGGGGCATGCGGCATCTGCTGGCCCTGCCGGACGATGAGCGACCGCAGGTGGTCTTGCTCGACGACGCCTTCCAACATCGCTACGTCCGCCCCTCGCTCTCCATCTTAGCCACCGACTGTCATCGCCTTTTCACCCGCGATCATCTGTTGCCGGTGGGCACGTTGCGCGAGCCGCGCTCCGGCGTTCGACGGGCCGATTTGGTTGTGGTCAACAAGTGCGACCCGGCCATGAAGCCGATCGATAGCCGGATCATTGAAGACGAGATGCGGATCGACATGAGTCGGCCACGCTTCTTCACGACCATCGCTTACCGGCGGCTGGAGGGCGTTTGGCCCGAAGAGTGTCCCGGGCGCGAACTGTCGTCTCTCAAGCCCGACACGGACGTGCTGCTTGTGGCCGGCATTGCCGACCCGACGCCGCTCGTCGAGGAGATGCGTCGGCACACAGAGAAGACGGTTGCCCTGACCTTTCCCGACCATCACGCGTTCCGCCGTTCCGACATCGACAAGATCCGCGCTGCCCTTGCGAAGCTCTCGCCCGACGCGCTCATTGTCTGCACGGAGAAGGACGCCGCGCGGTTGCGTACGACGCCCCTCTTCCCCTCCGACTGGCACGCACGCACGTATGCATTACCGATCGAGATCACGTTTCTCTTTGGCGCCGCAGCCCGCTTTGACGAGCTTGTCACCCGCCACGTGGAAACCAATGAAAAGAGCCATATCCTCAGAAAATGAATCCCACAGATCTTACCCCTCGCACCGAAATCGCCACGCTGGGCGAGTTCGGACTTATCGACCGACTGACACGGGGCATCACGCCTCGTCATGACACGACTGTCCTCGGCATTGGCGACGATGCCGCCGCAGTCCGTCACGCCACGGATCGCCTCACGCTCGTCACGACCGACTTGCTTCTCGAAGGCGTCCACTTTGATCTCACTTACACGCCTCTCAAACACCTCGGTTACAAGGCTGCCGTGGTCAACTTCTCCGATATCTACGCGATGAACGGCCGGCCCACGCAGCTCACCGTTGCGCTCGGCCTTTCCAAACGCTTCGCCGTGGAGGATGTGGAGGCGATCTACGAGGGACTCCGCCATGCCTGCGACGTCTACGGCGTCGACTTGGTCGGTGGCGACACGTCGGCCTCCCTCACTGGACTCACGCTGGCTGTGACCTGCCTCGGCGACGTCGTTGCAGACCGTATTGTCCGCCGCGATGGTGCCCATGACACGGACTTGATCTGTGTCTCTGGCGATCTTGGCGCAGCGTACATGGGCCTGCAACTGTTGGAGCGCGAGAAGCGTGTCTTCCGTGGCGAAACAGACTTCACGCCAGACTTTGCCGGTCGTGAGTACCTGCTCGAGCGACAGCTCCGCCCCGAGGCGCGCCGCGATATCATCGACAGTCTGGCTGAGGCCGACCTGCTGCCCACGGCCATGATCGACATCTCCGACGGCCTCGCCTCCGAGCTGCTCCACATTGCCACCCGTAGTCACGTCGGTTGCCGCATCTATGAGGATCGCCTCCCGATCGATTACCAGACGGCCGTCATGGCCGAGGAATTCAATATGAACCTCGCCACAGCTGCCCTCAACGGTGGCGACGATTACGAGCTGCTCTTTACGCTCCCCTTGTCGGTCTACGATCGCGTCGAACGGCTGTCCGGTGTGCGCATCATCGGCCACATCACGCGCCCCGAGCTGGGTTGCATCCTTGTGGGCCGCGACGGCGGCGAGGTGCCCCTGCAAGCGCAAGGGTGGAAAGGGGAATCCATGACAAATGGATAGTGATCAATGAATAAATAGTTGGGTATTCGGTCAATCTTCCAAGATATGCGCCTCGGAGGGAACGAACACCTATAAAAGAAGCGGGCGGACAC
>CALHPT010000177.1 GCA_938036405.1 uncultured Tannerella sp. | reverse complement strand
CCTCACACAGGAGGAACTCAGCACCCGAGTGGGCAAGAAGCGCACCACGATCAGCAACTACCTGCGCCTCCTCAAGCTCCCGGGCGAGATACAGATAGGTCTGACCCAGAAGAAAATAGATATGGGGCATGCCCGCGCCTTGCTCAGTATCCCCGATCCCGAGCATCAGCTTGCCCTCTATGCCGAGATCATCAGGCAGGGACTGAGTGTACGTGCCGTCGAAAGTCTGGCGGCGCACTACCGCGAAGAAGGTGCCGATTCGCCCGCCAAGCAGAAGAAAACCAAGCAGTCTCTGCCGGAAGAATACCGCCTGCTCACGGGGCAGTTGTCCCGATTCTTCCGGACGAAAGTCAAGCTCGACTGCAACGCCAAGGGCAAAGGCAAGCTGACCATTCCCTTCGCATCGGAAGAAGAGCTGGAGCGAATCATGGCCCTGCTCGAGCGTATCCGCTAATCCTCACACCGTAGCCGTCATGTCCGGAAGTCGTTGGAGAATTGTCGTTTTGTTCCTCTGCCTTTGTCTTTCTCAGGCAGCGGCACAGAGCGTCGTCCCCGACAGTATCGGGCGGCCGGCGGCGAGTGCGGCCGATACCGCGGCCACGAAGCTCCCCGATACGCTCCGAGTGCAGACGCTTTCCCCGCCGGCCTCTACAGCATCCCCCCGAGACCTCCGGACAGCCAAGGCGTGGAAACCCAATCCCACCCGTGCACTCCTCTACTCGGCCCTCCTGCCGGGGTCGGGTCAGATCTACAATCGCAAGTACTGGAAGCTGCCGATCGTATGGGGCGCATTCACCGGATGCACTTATGCCATCCTGTGGAACAACAAGACGTACACCGAGTATCGCAAAGCCTATGCCGACTTCATGGGCGGCGATCCGTCGCAAACGGCCTGGCACAACTTCCTCCCCTACGGAGCCGATCCTGCCGATTATGTCAATAGCGAGCAGCTCAAAGCTCGTCTCAAGCGCGGCACGGAGTACTACCGTCGCAACAGGGATTTGAGTATCATCATTACCCTCGGCGTCTACTTCCTGACGATGTTGGATGCCTATGTGGATGCCGAATTGTTCGATTTCAACATCTCTCCCGACCTCTCTTTTCATTTCAGTCCGATGGTGGGCACAGACGATAAGTCCGGCTTTTTCCGTTATGGAGTTAGCTGCGGTTTCACTTTTTGATCTCTCCTTATGCTCCGGATGAAATACTGCCTCCTCCCTGCCCTCATTGCCTTTCTGGCCTTTCTGCCGGTCCGATCGTCCTATGCCATAGGTCGTTACACCCCGGCAGACTCTACCCAAGAGCTTCGCGATGCAGCCCGTCGCCTCCTGCCCTCTTCTTCCTTGGACAAGGATTTGGAGAGACTCCTCCGCACTTGGCATAAAGGATATTCCACCAAGACAAAACGTGGCGAGCGTCCGTGCGTCAATTCCGATACGGGTCCTTATACATCGGACTCCGTGTACATCCGGCGGCTTTCCGCCCTGCCATCGGCTGTACCCATACAATTCAACCCTGCCGTCAAGCAGTGCGTCAAGCTCTACAC
>CALHPT010000176.1 GCA_938036405.1 uncultured Tannerella sp. | reverse complement strand
CCAAGGGCCCCGAAATACGCCCCACCGCCTCTGCCGCCCCGATCGAGTTTCAGACGGGCGACCGCGTCGTCATGCAGGGCCGCCCCGACGGAGAGACCACTCACGAGTGCATCTGTGTCTCCTACCCCGATTTTGTCAAAGACCTTTCCGAGGGCAGCGGCATCCTTATCGATGATGGCGATCTGGAGCTGAGAGTGATCGAAAAACAGGCCGAGCAATTGATCTGCGAGGTGCAGAACAACGCCACACTGGGCAGTCGCAAGAGCGTCAACGTGCCGGGCGTACGCATCAATCTGCCGTCGCTAACCGAGAAGGACCGACGCAACATCGAATGGGCCGTTGCCAATCGGCTCGACTTCATCGCTCACTCCTTCGTCCGTTGTAAGGCTGACGTGCTCGACGTCCAAGAGATCCTCGACGCGCACCGCAGTCCGATCAAGATCATCGCTAAGATCGAGAACCAGGAAGGTGTGGACAACATCGACGAGATTCTCGAAGCCGCCTACGGCGTGATGGTGGCCCGTGGCGACCTCGGTATCGAGGTGCCGGCGGAGAAGATCCCCGGCATACAGCGCGCCTTGATCCGCAAGTGCGTGGAAGCCAAGAAGCCCGTCATTGTGGCCACACAGATGTTACACTCGATGATCAACAACCCGCGCCCGACCCGTGCCGAGGTGACCGATATCGCCAACGCCATCTATTACCACACCGACGCGTTGATGCTGAGCGGCGAGACGGCCTATGGCAAATACCCCCTCGAAGCGGTGCAAATGATGGCGCGCGTAGCCTACGAGACCGAGCAAACGAAGCTCGCAGCCAACGACATCCGCGTACCCATCAAGGGAGACGATATGGACGTGACCTCCTTCCTGGCCAAGCAGGCGGTTAAGTCGTCGTCGAAGCTCGGCGTACGCGCCATCATCTCGGATAGCTATTCCGGACGCACGGCGCGTTACTTAGCCGCCTTCCGCGGGAAAGCCACCGTCTTCGCCATCTGTTATCGCCCCGAGGTGATGAGAATGCTCTCGCTGTCGTATGGCATTTGGGCCGTGTTTCAGCCGTGGCAAGTCAGCCGCCGCGAATATTATTACGATGCGCTGAAGCAACTCCTCGACCGCAAGCTGATCACCGAAGAGGATAAGGTGGCCTACCTCAGCGGCAGTTTCGGCGAGGGCGGCGGAACGACCTTCCTCGAGATCAACGATGTGAAACGTGTCTTTCGCGCCAAAGACGAATACCAATTGCCTACGTTCTGAACCGCCGCAAGGATTCGCCGCCATGTCCACCGACACATACGTACCCATTGCCGAAGAGATCGAGGCTTACGCCCTCGATCACTCGGACGCGGAGCCACCGCTGCTGGCGCGCCTCAACCGAGACGCGCACGTGAAACTACTCCGACCGCGGATGATTGCCGGTCATTTGCAAGGGCGCGTATTGAAGATGTTCTGCCGCATGATGCGCCCGAAGCGTTTGCTGGAGATCGGCACCTACACCGGCTACGCCACGTTCTGTTTGGCAGAGGGCACGGAGCCGGACGCCGAAATCCACACGGTGGAGATTAACGACGAGATGGAGCCCTTCTTCCACACTTATTGGCAGGACCATCCCGACCGCACGAAGATCCACCCGCATTGGGACGACGTGCGGAAGGTGCTCCCCACGCTCGGAACGGATCCGTTTGACTTGGTCTACATCGACGCGGATAAGCGCGACTACTGTGCGTACTATGATCTCGTCTTCCCCCTCGTCCGCCCCGGCGGGTTGATCTTGGCCGACAACACGCTCTGGTCCGGAAAGGTCGTGGAGGAGGATGCGGCCCACACCGACACTCAGACGCGTGGCATTTTGGAGTTTAACGAGCTGATCCGGAATGACAACCGTGTCGAAAAAGTGTTGCTCCCCCTGCGCGACGGTCTGACCGTGATTTGGAAAAAGTAAGGCGGAGACCCATCGATGGGTATATCCGTCAAGAAAGAAGAAGCCCCCGCGGCGGCGAATCCGTTTTCTGCCCCGTGGGGGTATCCATGAGCGAAGGCGATGGACTTCCTCACCCCGTTTTTCCTCGCTGGAGCGCTTTACTTTTGAAGTTTAGATCCAGAGAAGAAAGTACGTGTGGCGATGAAGCCCATACCCGCTAAGCATTTCCTCGTTTGAGTGCTTTACTTTTGAAGTTTAGATCCAGAGAAGAAAGTCCGTGTGGCGATGAAGCTCATCCC
>CALHPT010000175.1 GCA_938036405.1 uncultured Tannerella sp. | reverse complement strand
GCCAGATGTAAATCTGTTCGCCGAGGTCGACCATGGCGGGGCAGACGAACGAGCAAGAGAGGCAGAGCGAGCACGCTGAAACGTTGCCACTGTGCCTCTGCGGATCGGTAAGCATACCCAGGTTGATACCAATCGGACCGGGGATGAAGTAGGAATAGGAATAACCACCACTACGACGGTAGACAGGACACGTGTTCATACAGGCGCCACAGCGGATGCAGTTCATCACCTTGCGGTGCTCAGGCATGCCGAGAATCTTGCTACGACCGTTATCCACGATGATGAAATGCTGCTCACCACCTTTGTGTGGACGGCCGAAGTGCGACGTATATGTCGTGATCGGCTGACCTGTGGCTGAGCGAGCCAGCAAACGTGTGAAGACGCCCAGTGAGCGCAGGTCAGGAATAATCTTGTCGATACCAAAGGCCGTGATGTTGATCTTCTGGCACGACATACCCATGTCTGCGTTACCCTCGTTGGTGCAGACTGCAACCTCTCCCGTAGAGGCGATGGCAAAGTTGCCACCCGTCATGCCGGCTCCGGAGTTAAGGAAGTCTTGACGCAGGGCACGACGAGCTTGGTGCGTGAGGTAGGTCGGGTCAAAGTTCCCCTTCTCACTACCCAGCTTTTCTTCGAAGAGCTCGCCCACAGCTTGACGCTTGATGTGGATAGCGGGCATAACGATATGGCTAGGGTGGAGCTCCATCAATTGCAGGATACGCTCGCCGAGGTCACTTTCGATCACCTCGTAACCCTTCTCGATGAGGTAGGGGTTGAGTTTACACTCTTCGGAGAGCATCGATTTACTCTTGACCAGCTTCTTCACACCGTGATCACTAAGGATGCCCTCGATAATGCGGCGATATTCCTCATCGTCTTTGGCGAAGTGCACGTGGCAACCGTTGGCCGTGGCGTTCTTCTCAAACTGCTCGATGAGCTCGGGCAGGTGCGAGTTACTATAGAGCTTAATGTCGCGGGCGGTGTGGCGCAGGTCTTCCCATTCAGTGATGGTGTGCGAGAGGAGGTCTCGTTTATGACGAACCATGTAAAGCGTTTGGTCGTGCCAAACGGCATTCTCTTTATTGGCTAAGAAGGCTTTTGCAGCCTTGGCATGTGCGCTCATAACTGTGCAGATAAGATTTCGAGGTAGTGAATGGTTTGGATAGGATAATGTTCGCGTTCGATGACGCCATTCATGTGCATCAAGCAGGAGCTGTCGGCTCCGGTGATGTATTCGGCTCCGGTGGACATGTGGTCCTTCACTTTGTCGCGGCCCATACAGGCGGATACTTCGGGCTCTTCAACGGCGAACATACCGCCGAATCCGCAGCATTCGTCAATGCGTTTCGGCTCTACGACAGTAATACCGGGGACACGCTCGAGCAGTGCACGAATCTTATTGAAGTAGGGTACGGTCAGCTCTGAGGGAGAGGAGAGGCCTAGCTCACGCACACCGTGGCAGCTGTTGTGGATGCTGACCTTGTGTGGAAACTTGGAGGCAAACTTCTCTGGCTTCACCACGTCGTGCAGGAACTCTGTGATGTCGTAAATGTGCTTCGCCGCGGTGCACTCACCCTTTTTGGCTTCGGCCAGAAGGCGCGGGTGATTCTCTTTGACGAAGGCTACGCAGCTGGCGGAGGGGCCAACGATATAGTCGTACTTCTTGAATAGCTCATCAAAGCGTTCGGCCAGATGGATTGATCCAGTCTCAAAACCGGCGTTGGCCATTGGCTGGCCACAGCAAGTCTGTCCCACGGGATAGTCGACATCCATCCCTAAGCTGACGAGCAACTTGTAACAGGCTATACCCACTTGCGGATAAACCGCATTGATATAGCAGGGAATAAATAATCCGATTTTCATAACCACATAAGTTTGGTGTCAAATATCAATTGAAAATTCTCTCTTTAATTGGTTCTATGAGGGCAGTCAGCGGATAGTTAGAAGAGGAGCTGATCGCCCCTTCTAACTATTCCTCTCTGACTCGTTCCTTACAATTTATACATCAGTTCGAAGCGTACCCAGTTGTAGTTGTCTGCCCCTTTGAAATAGTAGTTGCCGGGGTTGAAGTGCTCAAAGTGCAGGTGGCCTGACCAGTGCGGATTGATCTGGTAGGAGATGCGAGCGTAGTAGAGATCGCCGCGCGTCTTACCGCCGCCGGAAGCGAGGGCTGATCCGGGGTGCAGCTGCATAGCCATGAGATGCATGTAGTTCGCATTCAGCTGAACATTGGGGGCCAAGGTGGCCTTAAGGCCGGCATTGATGGAGGCCAGGTTAGACCAGTAGCTGATCTTACCCGTTTCCGCACCCAAGGTGTAGATATAGCTTTCACCCCAGCGTGTCCAGCGGTTCCACATAGGATCAAAGCCTTCGATGGTGGGTGTCGAGGGGTCGTCGCCGCTCAGGTAGACAGCGCCGAGGGAGAGTTGATCGAGGACGTAGAGGTAACGACCAATGTTGTACTCCAATCGGGAGTATCCACCCCAGGAGCGACGATCAAGGTTGGCCACCTTACCGAACTGATAGGCGAACTCACTGATGAAGTGGAGGTCGTTGCCCGGCAGAGCCACGTCGGCACGAGCACCTACGACATGCGTTTCGGCCTCGGGGGCGGTAGCATTCTTGAAGTAATTCTTGTAGAAATAGTAGGCCGAGAGGTCTACGGGTTTCAGGTGGCCCTTGTAGTAGAGCACGGCACCGTTGTTCGTTTGTTCTTCAAGAGGCTGAAAGCGGGGGCCCTGGTTGATGACAGGCAGGAGCTTGTCGCGGTGCGGGTTGTAGACAAAGGCTGCGGTAAGGTTGTTGTTCTCATTGAAGCGGAAGGTGGCTTTGGCCGCGTTGAAATAGTCCGATCGGGAGCCGACAAGGGGGTTACCGTCTACCATCACAAATCCTTCGTCAAACATGATGCATTGACGTCCCACACGGAGGTCGATGGGCAGGTCGGCGATGTCTTTCCAATCTGCGTAGAGTTGGTTGAAGAAGATTTCGTTGAAGGCTGTTTTGCCTGAGGGCGGGGTGAGGTAGAGACGGGCCTCGTTACCCAGCTCGGCTCTGAATTCAAAATGCCGGTTAGGGTTGTAGTAGGCGCCGAGATAGGTACGCCACCGGGTGAAGGTGGTTACGGGCGCATCGTGGTCGAGCGTGGCGGCTTCGCCGACGGTAGTCATACGTGCGCGTTCAGAGAACGTGATGCGGAAGGGTTTCTGTTCCGCGTCTTCTGTTTGGGCCGTGGTTGTGCCATACAGGCCCAGCAGGATGCCAAGGGTAAGGATAAACTTCTTCATTTTCTTTCGGTTTTCAGGTTAGTGGATGCTGTTTCTCTTTGAGGTAAATCGTGGGCTGATCTTCGGTCGCCCCATGGTGTGGGATGCGTCTCTGTGGGCTTGGCTCGTAGGCCTATAATAATAGGTAAGCGATGGAGGTGTGGCGGGAGCAAACGCCGAGTCGCATGGCTTGTACATATACATCATAGGTAAAGAGCACCGGCCGGCAGAGAGGCGTCCGACATGGATGCGTGAATACTGTTGTGAATTATGTAGACCGAATAAC
>CALHPT010000174.1 GCA_938036405.1 uncultured Tannerella sp. | reverse complement strand
TGAATTTCCTCAGCCAATACAACGCACAGCTAGCTGACCTCTGCCGCCGATACAGCGTCGAGCGGTTGTTTGCCTTCGGCTCAGTGCTCACCGATCGCTTCAACGACGAAAGCGATGTGGATTTGATCGTGGCTTTTGACAAGCAGGAGGTCAAGGATCCGTTCCTCCACTTCTTCGATTTCAAGTATTCATTGGAAGATCTCTTTCGCAAGGAGGTCGACCTCATGGAGGAGCAGCCCGTGCGCAACGCTTACCTGCGGAAGAATATCGAAAACAGCAAGGTGTTGATCTATGAACGATAAGACGAAGAAGCATTTGGAGGACATCTTGATCGCTATCGACGAGATTGAATCCTATTTCATCTCCATCCCCAAGCAGTATGAAACGTTCGCTAGCAACATGATGCTGCGGCGGGCAGTGGAACGCAATATTGAGATCATCGGCGAGGCAATGAATCGCATATTGAAAACGGATAAAAACGTTCCGATCTCCCATGCACGTCAGATCGTCGATACGCGCAATTATGTCATTCATGGCTACGATTCATTGCTTCCGGATATGTTGTGGAGTATCGTTATCAATCATCTCCCCTTGCTAAAGGGAGAGGTCAAAGACTTACTAAGCGAAACATAATCGCCGCATGAATTTCCTCGGACAATACATGGCAGAGGGCGTTGCCCTTGAACCTCGACTTCCTTTTCTTCCCTTGATGGAAGAAAAGGAACCAAAAGAAGATCAAGGCGCCAGGGGCGCCGGCCAAGTTGGCCTGGTACATGCCACCAGCCCCTACATGTGACTACCTCTAACTACTTAAACTACCCGTAACTACTTATTTACACCCATTTGAAATGAACAAAATCATGGAATGCGTCCCCAACTTTAGCGAGGGACGCGACAAAGAGAAAATCGAGAAAATCGTGGATTGCTTCCGCGGTAAGGACAATGTGAAACTGCTGGACTACAGCAATGATGAGGATCATAACCGCCTCGTCGTGACCGTAGTCGGAGAGCCGGAGCCGCTGCGTGACGCCGTGCTCGAGGCTATCGGCAAGGCCGTCCAGCTGATCGACCTGAACAAGCACTCGGGGCAGCACCCGCGCATGGGCGCTGTCGACGTGGTGCCGTTCATTCCGATCAAGAACACGACGACCGAAGAGGCCGTTGCCCTCTCCAAAGAAGTGGCTGCACAGGTGGCTGAGCGCTACGGCGTGCCCGTCTTCCTGTATGAGAAGTCGGCCACCGCACCGCACCGCGAGAACCTCGCTGCCATCCGCAAGGGCGAGTTTGAAGGCATGGCCGAGAAGATCAAGCAGCCCGAGTGGAAGCCCGACTTCGGCCCCGCTGAGCGTCACCCGACGGCCGGCACCGTGGCCATCGGCGCGCGTATGCCGCTCGTGGCTTACAACGTGAACCTCAACACGGCCGACCTCTCCATCGCCGACGCTATCGCCAAGAAGGTGCGCTTCCTCGGCGGTGGCCTGCGCTTCTGCAAGGCCATGGGCGTGGAGCTGAAAGACCGTGGCATCGTGCAGGTGTCGATGAACCTGACCGACTTCACGCGGACGGCCGTCTACCGTGCCCACGAGATGGTGCGCATGGAGGCTCAGCGCTACGGCGTGAGCGTAGTCGGCGCCGAGGTGATCGGCCTTGTGCCCATGAAGGCGCTCATCGACTGCGCGGAGTATTACCTCGGCATCGAGAACTTCTCGATGGATCAGGTGCTCGAGTCGCGCATCATGGAGTAAATCATTGTCCCTCCCCGAAGCGGCTGTTTTTGAAGGGTACAAGCGTATCAAGGGCAAATCTTCGACGACCGTCGGAGCTCTGAACCCTGGGGGTTTACCCCTTCGACGACCGTCGGAGCTCTGAACCCTGAGGGTTTACCTCTTCGACGACCGTCGGAGCTCTGAACCCTGAGGGTTTACCCCTTCGACGACCGTCGGAGCCTTACCTCTCCGGGCTTTTCACCGATAGATTTCACACTTAGAACTTGACAGATATGAAGCAGTTTATGACGGGGATGATCATCCCACTTATGTTGATGGTGTCCGCCTGTGGAAAGACGGGTTTGATGTCTTCGGACGGCCGACTGACCGGCGTCTGGGTGCACGAAACGACTGGAACGGACACGATCGATTTCGACGAATTTCCATCGATGGCCGGCGAGGCTACGTTCATGCTGAAAAGAGGTACGGAGGTGAGAAATGGGCTGACGCTGCCTAAGTCAGGGAGCGGCCCTTATGCGTATGAGATCAAGGATGGCAGTATCCAAGTGCATTGGATGTTATCGAGCGCTTTTGCCCCCGACCCCTATGCTTTCAAGCTGAGCGCCGACGGGCGGTCGTTTCGGATCGGAGCATTCGTGCCCTTCGTGGAGGGACAAACAGTACATACATTCAAGAAGATCAAATGAAGAACCTGATTATTAAGAACGCATCGCAGGTGGTGACATGCAGCGGCTTCGCGGGTAAGCGGGGGCGCGAGATGAACGACCTGCATGTGATAGAAGGCGGAACGGTGGTCGTGACCGATGGCCGCATCTCGCATGTGCTTCGCGCGGGCGAACCGTTGCCTGTGGACGAAGCGGGCTATACCGTTATCGACGCTACGGGCAAGGCCTTGCTGCCTGGCTTCGTCGATCCGCACACGCACTTCGTCTTCGGCGGATACCGCGAGGAGGAGTTCTCATGGCGCATGCGCGGCGACAGCTATATGGAGATTATGAACCGCGGCGGCGGTATCGTCAATACGACCAAGGCCACGCGTGAGGCGTCGGAGGACGAGCTGTTCGAGGTTGGGCGTCGCCGACTCGACGCCATGCTGCGCCTCGGCATCACCACCGTGGAGGGCAAGAGTGGCTACGGCCTCGATCGCGACACGGAGATGAAGCAGCTGCGCGTCATGCGTCGGCTGAACGAGTCGCACCCCGCCGACATCGTCTCCACCTTCATGGGTGCCCACGCCACGCCGGCCGAATGGAAGGGGCGCGAGGACGCGTTCATCGATTTCAATATCCGCGAGATGTTTCCGCTGGTTGCCAAGGAAGGGTTGGCCGAGTTTGCCGACATCTTCTGCGAGAAGGACGTCTTCACCATCGAGCAATCGCGGCGTTACTTACAAGCTGCGCGTGAGCAGGGCTTCAAGCTGAAGATCCATGCCGACGAAATCGTGCAGTTTGGCGGCGCCGAACTGGCTGGCGAGCTACACTGTGCCTCTGCCGACCACTTGCTGCAAGCCTCCGACGCGGGCATCCGTGCGATGGCCGACGCAGGCGTAGTGGCCACATTGCTTCCGCTCACGGCATTCTCGCTGCGGGAGACATTCGCTCGCGGTCGGGAGATGATCGACGCCGGTTGCATGGTGGCACTGGCCACGGACCTCAATCCGGGCAGCTCCTTCTCCGCGTCCGTCCCGCTGCTGTTCGCGCTGGCATGCATCTATATGAAGCTGTCGCCCGAGGAGGCCGTCACAGCCTTCACCATCAACAGCGCCGCGGCCATCGACCGTGCCGACCGCATCGGTTCGATCGACGTCGGCAAGCAAGGCGACCTCGTGCTGCTGCAATTCCCGTCGTACAAATTCCTGCCCTATCATGTGGGTATGAACATCGTCGACACGGTGATCAAGCAGGGAGAGGTTGTCGTAAAGAATTAGACCCATAATCGAAGAAAAGAGGCGAGAACACCCCTCCTCGACATTTCGCTTACACACACAAGTCACTGTGATATGAAAACGAATAAGATGAAAACCGGCCTGTTGTCGCTACTGTTGCTGCTGCTGTCTGTCGGCATGGCCGCACAGCAAAAACAGACTACGGCCCAGAAATTTCAGGCCACGTATAAAAACACGAACCCGACCAACGAGGCGATCGACTATGCGTATGCCAGCTCACCTGACCAGACCGACGTCAACGTTCGCGCAACACCCGGTGGAGCGATCGTCTTCAAGCTCGACCATAACGAGCCTGGTTATACCGTAGAGCTTTACGAAGCCTGGAACGGATGGTTCCGCATCTCCCCCGAGATCGACCCCGTCGAACAAGGCCCGATTGTGTTGAAGTCGAAGCAGGCTTGGATCCACGGCTCGCAACTGGGCGCATGCTCACGCAACTACGGCGGAGAGAAACTGACTTTCCGCACTCGCCCCGACGCCAACAGCCCCATAGCTTTCACCATCGAGGAGGAAATCTGCGTCTCTTACGTCGACATGGTCAAAGGGTGGATCAAGGTGAAGTACACCCCCAAGAAGTCTCGGAAATCTTTCGTGGGATGGATCGAGACCGAATGGCTCTGCTCCAATCCTGTCACCACCTGTCCGTGACACAGAATAAACCGTATTGTTTTTTACTACAGATAAAATGAATGCATCTATGAACTTGCAAGAGTTATCCGTAAAGGAATTTATTGACAAAGTGACCGGCAACGATCCCGTGCCGGGAGGCGGAAGCGTTTCCGCATTGAACGGTTCGCTGGCGGCATCGCTGGCGGCCATGGTAGCCAACCTCACCGTAGGCCGTAAGAAGTACGCCGAGGTGAACGACGAGATGGAGCAGATCTCTGCCCGCATGACCGAGCAGTCGGCGAAGCTGTTGGCCGACGTCGATCGTGACGCCGAGGCGTACGACCGCGTCTTTGCCGCCTTCAAGTTGCCCAAAGAGACCGACGAAGAGAAGGCCGTGCGCAAGGAGGCCATCCAACGCGAGACGAAGTATGCCGCCGAGGTGCCGATGGAGGTAGCCCGTACGGCCAGCGCATTGTTGCCGATGATTGACGCCGCCGCGCGTCGTGGCAATAGCAACGCCGTGACTGACGCCACAGTGGCCATGATGTGTGCCCGCACGGCTGTCATCGGTGCCCTGCTGAACGTTCGCATCAATCTCACCTCGATCACGGATGAGGCTTTCGTCAAAACGATGACGGAAGAGGCCGACCGCCTGGAGGCCGCTACAGTGGAGGCCGAACAAAAGTTATTGGAGTATGTCAAAGCCCACGCGTTCAACTAAGCAGCAGACGGTCGTGAAGAATGTATATCAGATCGGCTCCGGCGAGCTGACGTTCGAGATCCTCGAACGCATCATCAACGAGAACCTGAAGCTGGAGCTGGCCCCCGAGGCGCGCGAACGCATCCAGAAATGCCGTGACTACTTAGACGCCAAGATCGCCTCTTCGCCCGACCCACTCTACGGTATCACCACCGGCTTCGGGTCGCTCTGCAACAAGAACATCTCGCTCGACGAGCTGGGCGCACTTCAGGAAAACCTGATCAAGAGCCACGCTTGCAGTGTAGGCGAGGAGATTCAGCCCGTCGTAGTCAAGCTGATGATGCTGCTCAAGGCCCACGCCCTGTCGTTGGGTCACAGCGGCGTGCAGGTGATCACCGTGCAGCGTATCCTCGACTTCTTCAACAACGACGTTATGCCCATCGTCTACGATCGCGGCTCGCTCGGTGCCTCGGGCGACTTGGCCCCGCTGGCCAACCTCTTCCTGCCGCTCATCGGCGTCGGCGACGTGTATTATAAAGGCAAGAAGTGCGAGGCCATCAGCGTGCTCGACGAGTTTGGCTGGTCGCCTGTTAAGCTGATGAGCAAAGAGGGCTTGGCCCTGCTCAACGGCACACAGTTCATGAGCGCCAACGGCGTCTTTGCCCTCCTGCGCGCCTTCCGCCTCTCGAAGAAGGCCGACCTCATCGCCGCCCTCTCGCTCGAGGCCTTCGACGGCCGCATCGAGCCCTTCATGGACTGCCTGCACCGCATCCGCCCACACAAGGGGCAGATCGAGACGGGCGAGGCTTTCCGCCGTCTGCTCGAGGGCAGCGAGATCATCGCCCAGCCCAAGAAGCATGTGCAGGATCCGTACTCGTTCCGCTGTGTGCCGCAGGTGCATGGGGCCACGAAGGACACGATCCGCTATGTCGCCTCTGTGCTCCTGACCGAGATCAACTCCGTGACGGACAATCCGACCATCTTCCCAGACGAGGACATGATCATCTCCGGCGGCAACTTCCACGGGCAACCGCTGGCCGTAGCCTACGACTTCCTCGCCATCGGGCTGGCTGAGCTGGGCAACATCTCCGAACGACGCGTGGCGCAGCTTATCATGGGCTTGCGCGGGCTGCCCGAGTTCCTCGTGGCCAACCCGGGTCTGAACTCCGGCTTCATGATCCCGCAATACGCGGCGGCGTCGATGGTGAACCAGAACAAGATGTACTGCTTCTCGGCTTCGAGCGACTCCATCGTCTCGTCGAACGGGCAGGAGGACCACGTCAGCATGGGCGCCAACGCCGCCACGAAGCTCTATAAGGTGATGAACAACCTGGAGCTGATCTTGGCCATCGAGCTGATGAACGCCGCGCAGGGCATCGAGTTCCGCCGACCGTTGAAGACGTCGCCCGTACTGGAGCAGGTGCTGCACGACTATCGCAAGGAGGTGCCCTTCATCGGTGACGATGTGGTGATGTACAAAGAGATTCACAAGACGGTCGCCTTTCTCAAGCGGATGAAGGTGGACAATCTGTAAATCCCCCGTCGCCCCTCACGAAACATCCCCCGGGTACGGACCGCAAGTCCGCCACTCGGGGGATTTTTTTGGGGGAACGGGTAGCCGTAAACGTCATCTTACGGCACGAAACCGATCCCGTGATTGCTGTATCGCGAAAATGAGACGCGAAACCGATCTCGGGATTTCTGTATCGCGAAAATGAGACGGGAAACCGATCGCTGACCTTCAAAAACGCCTTCCCGCCACGGGAAATGGGGCTTTTTTGCCGAAAAACGCTTTCCGCCGCGGGAATGAGGGAATTTCCGCCAATGGCCTCCCGCTGCGGGAAGGATGAGGCCTCACAGGAGGCCCTCGTCCAACTTCGCCGGCGGCCGCAGACGCCCCCGGCGTGCTAACGCCCACAGCCGCTCAAAAGGCCTACTTTTGCCCGCGAGATGACACATATTACATTGATCACAGGCGGACAACGGTCCGGGAAAAGCAGTTACGCAGAGCGGGTGGCGCTATCGCTGTCCGCTCGTCCTGTTTATATGGCCACGGCGCGCGTGTGGGACGATGAGTTCCGCCGGCGGGTGGAGCGACATCAGGCCTCGCGCGGGCCACAGTGGACGAATATCGAAGAGGAAAAGGCGCTCAGTGGGCACGACGTCGCGGGGCGTGTCGTCGTTGTGGACTGCGTCACGCTTTGGTGCACCAACTTCTTTTTTGATCTCGATTCCGACGTCCAGGCCGCCCTCGCCGCCGCTCGCGAGGAGTTCGACCGGCTCACAGCGCAAGACGCCACATTCCTTTTCGTCACCAACGAGATCGGCCTTGGCGGCGTGTCAGAAAACAAGATCCAACGCCGCTTCACCGATCTGCAAGGCTGGATGAACCAATACATCGCCGAGCGGGCCGACGAGGTTGTCCTCATGGTCAGCGGCATCCCCGTGAAGGTGAAATAATCCCCCCGACACTACACATTTATATATATGCATCCTTTCGACATTCGAAAGCCGGACGATGCGATCCGCCCGGCGCTGCAACAAAAGATCGACAACCTGACCAAGCCCAAGGGAGCGCTTGGGCGGCTCGAGGAGCTGGCCCTGCAAGCGGGCCTCGTGCAGCAAACCCTCAGCCCCTCGCTCAGCCATCCGCACAACCTCATTTTCGCTGCCGATCATGGCATCACGGCCGAGGGCGTTAGCTTCTCGCCGCGCGAAGTGACGTGGCAGCAGTGCATCCACTTCGCCACCTCGACCGGAGGCGGCGTCAATTTTCTCTGCCGCCAACACGGCTTCACGCTTCGCATCATCGACGTCGGCGTGGACTATGATTTTCCACCCGAACTCCCCATCATCCCCCGGAAGGTGGGCCGCGGCACACGCAACTTCCTCCACGAGCCGGCCATGACGACCGACGAACTGGACGCTTGTATAGCGCATGGCGCCGAAGCCGTCCGCACTGTCCACGAGGCGGGTTGCAACGTCGTTAGCTTGGGCGAGATGGGCATCGGCAATACGTCCGCGTCGTCGATATGGATGGCCTGCCTCGCGGACATCCCCCTGGAGCGCTGCGTGGGCGCCGGATCGGGTCTCTCGGACGAGGGCGTGCGCCGCAAGCTCAGTGTCCTCAGCCGCGCTTTGGACAATTACACCGGCGATCGGACGGATCCACGGAGCGTCATGCGCCATTTTGGTGGCTACGAGATGGTGGCCGCCGTCGGTGCCATCCTGCAGGCGGCCGAGTTGGGTATGCTCATCCTCGTCGACGGATTCATCCTCACCAACTGCATGCTGGCCGCCCGGGCGCTCTGCCCAGACGTGATGGCATACGCCATCTTCGGCCATTGCGGCGGCGAGTCGGGCCATCAGCTCGTTCTTGACGCCCTCCACGCGCGCCCCCTGCTCAACCTCGGCATGCGGCTCGGCGAGGGTACCGGCGCCATCTGCGCCTATCCCATCGTCGACTCCGCCGTCCGAATGATCAACGAGATGGACACCTTCGAAGGCGGACGCGTCACGAAGTATTTCAAGTAAGAACCTCTATACATATCCCTTGCGGTAAGGCCGCATAACTCCCCCCCTATAAATATGAAGAATCGAGATTTAGGATTACTGATCATCCGCCTCTCCGTGGGCCTACTCATGTTGCCACACGGGATCAACAAACTGGCCAACGCCGAGGCTTTCGGCTACATCGTGTCGCTGCTTACGGAACGCGGCCTGCCCACCGCCCTGGGCTACGGCGTCTACCTGGGCGAGATCCTCGCCCCACTCATGGTGGCCCTCGGCTACCGCACCCGCCTCGGCGCGCTCGCCATGGTCGGCACAGGCCTCTTTGTGCTCTTCTTGGCCTACGCCGACAGCCTCTTCAGCATCACCCCGCACGGAGGTTGGGCGCCCGAGTTGCCTGGTCTTTTTCTCTTCGGTGCGCTGGGCCTCTTCTTCACCGGCGGCGGCAAGTTCGCCCTCTCCACACGCAGCCGGTGGGACTGACGTTGTGTCTCACGGAGGTTTGTTTTTAGCTTCTTAGATTATGATAGATGACATGTTTGCGGCGCTGACGTTCTTCACGCGGTTGCCGTGGTGGCGGGTACGCCGTGTGCCTGCCGATAGTTTCAAGCGCCTCGTCGCCTACTGGCCCCTTGCCGGATGGATCACCGGCGGCGTGATGGGCGGTGTCTATTGGGTGATCACCATGGCCGACCTGCCCTTCATCTTCGGCCTCATCTGCGCCTTGGCTGCGCGCCTGCTCCTCACTGGCGCCCTGCACGAGGACGGCCTGGCCGACTTCATCGACGGCTTCGGTGGCGGTCGCACCCGTGAGCGCACGCTGGCCATTATGAAAGACTCCCACATCGGCACTTATGGCGTGCTGAGCCTCATTGTCTACGTCGCTCTCTGGCTCTGCACGGCCACGATCCTGGCCGACTACATGGAGGGGTACCTCTTCTTTATCCTCCTTTTGGGCGACATCTGGGCCAAATGGTGCGCCTCGCAGGTGATCAACTTCCTGCCTTACGTGCGCCGTGAGGATGAGTGCAAGATCCGAACCGTCTACGATCCCATGTCCACCGCCTCTCTCACCGCCGGGCTGCTTTTCGCCTTTGTGCCACTGATGGCCGGCTCAGCGTGGCTTTTCTGGGAAGGCTTCGAGTTCCTCATCGGCGGGCTTTGGGTGACTGCGGCAGCGTCGGTGGGCACCATGCTGTTGCTCGTGCGGTACATGCGACATCGCCTCGGCGGTTACACGGGCGACTGTTGCGGCGCCACCTTCCTACTCTGCGAACTCTCTTTCCTTTTCATGCTGAATATCGTATGGATGTTTTTCTGATCCGTCACACGTCCGTCGATGTCCCCGCCGGCACCTGCTACGGCCATACCGACGTAGCCCTCTGCCCGACCTTTCCGGAGGAGGCCGCCCGCGTCAAGCAACAGCTCGACGCCCACACCTTCGACGCCGTTTATACCAGTCCGCTCAGCCGTTGCACACGTCTGGCTGCCTATTGCGGCTATCCAGACGCCCTCCGTGACGACCGACTGAAGGAGATGAATATGGGCGAATGGGAAATGCAGCTCTTCGACGCAATAACCGACCCCCGCATTCAGGAGTGGTACGACGATTACCTGCATGTGGCGCCCACCGGCGGCGAATCCTACCCCGAAATGCAGCGCCGCATCTCCGCCTTCCTCGACGAGCTACGGGAGACGAGACACCGACGAGTGGCCCTCTTCGCCCACGGCGGTGTGCTGATGTGCGCTCGTGTACACGCCGGCCATCTCCCTCCCGCCGAGGCACTCCGCCAGCTCACACCCTTCGGTGGCATCGTCCGTATTACCCTGTAAAGCCTTCGGAAATTCCCAATTATTGGGGATTGAGGCAGTCTGTTTATCCAAAGTATTAGGGATTGCCCTCGCTTGCACCCGCTCCTACTTTTGCCCCCGTAATTTTTTAATACAAAAAAGAAATGGGAAAGACAGCCATCATTTACGGTTCGACCACGGGTACGACCGAAGACATCGCAGGCCGCATCGCCTCGAAATTGAATATCGCTCAAGGAGACATCTACGAGATCTCTAAAGTTACCGCCGACACCGTAGCCGGCTACGACACCCTGCTGCTGGGTAGCTCCACTTGGGGCAGTGGCGACCTGCAGGACGACTGGTACGACGGCATTGAAACCCTCAAGGGAGCCGACCTGGCAGGCAAGAAGATCGCCCTCTTCGGCTGCGGCGATGCCTCTTCTTACTCTGACACCTTCTGCAGCGCGCTGGGAACGATCTATAAGGACCTGAAGGATTCGGGCGCCACGTTCGTAGGCCGTGTAGATCCGTCGGACTACACCTTCGACGGCTCTGACGCCATCGTGGACGGACAGTTCGTTGGTCTCCCGATCGACGAGGTGAACGAGTCGGACAAAACCGACGAGCGCATCAGCAACTGGGTAGCATCGCTTTAATGAGATAGCATCATGGTCGCCGAGGCGAAGCAGATAGTGGGATCGGCCGAGATCAAAGTCTTGTACAATCATATTTATGAGTACAAGAAAGGCGTCCGAAACCTGATCCTCTACACGTTGAACGAGCAATACCAGTCCCTCGCCTGCGAGCGATTGGACAAGCAGCGTATCCCCTACCTCATTCAGCGCGCGGGAAAGAACAACATCAACATCTACTTCGGACAGCCCGAGTGCCTCGAGACGATCCGAAGTTTCGTCTCCCGACCCTTGAACAGGCTGACGCCTGAAGAGGATTTCATCCTCGGCGCACTATTGGGATACAACATTTGCGAACAGTGCAAGCGCTTCTGCACAAAA
>CALHPT010000173.1 GCA_938036405.1 uncultured Tannerella sp. | reverse complement strand
AAATGTGTTCAAGCGCCAGCAAGAGCCGATTTGGCTCCATAACGAATCATCCGGGTAATACTCTCTACAGAGGAGAGATTGTTTGGATTTTGTTTCGGAGAATATCCTGAGAATGTTTCCGGATCTTTGGCTTCATCTATTATTTGACGTGCTTAACAAGTATGCCCCACAAATCATTAAGTACAACGGGGAAAACGGAAAGAGCTGAAAAACAGAGAACTGAGAAAAAGAGGCGCCAAACATTGAGTACGATAAAAAGGATGCGCTGATCCTCGATGTCGAGCCGGACGACGGCAGCTACCTCGAGGATCGGATCCATCAGACTAAGCTGCTGACGCTCTACTATTCCCTGCCTGAATATGTGGAGATCCCGGAAGGGGCCTACACCGATTTCCGAGGTACGCGCTACCGACTGGAAAGCGCGCAAAAGTTCGTCTGCCACGGCAACCGCAACTTTGAATATACCGTGACGATGGAAGGCCCAGAGGCTGCCCTGCGTAAGTACAAAGTGCGCGACACGACGATTCAAAACTTGCTGAAGTTTGCCTACACGGCCAAACCGCGGGCACACTTGGAGCTGATCGTGAAGGCGCTCAATCGCCGGGATAGCGGATGGACGGTGGGCAGTTGCATTGAGGCGACGGAAAAAACGGTTTCGTACAACCACACCTCCTGTGCCGACGCCCTGCAAACGCTGGCCGATGAGTTCAAAACGGAATGGGAGATCCGGGGCAAAGCCATCTACCTGCGCCGTGTGGAATACAATAAGGCCAACCCGCTGCGCCTGCGTTACGGGCGAGATTGCGGGCTGAAGCCGGGCGTGTCGCGCGACAATTTCGGTGCAAAGAAGCCGTGCGAGATTCTGCTTGTACAGGGCGGGCGGAAGAATATCGAGGCCTCGACCTATGGCAGTGTGGAACTGCTGCTTCCAAAGTCGCAAACGATCGCCTTCGATGGGACGAAGTTCGCCAACGAAACGGGCTTCAACGCCGCCGCGGCGCGTAGCTACAAAACGGATGCGACGGGCACGGAGATCACCCGCGCCGACCGGCCGCTCCTAACCTTCGTCGAGGATAGCATCGATCTGTCGCAGATCTACCCCAAACGCGTGGGCACGGTCTCGGCTGTCGAGACAGTGACCGGCAAAGACGGCCATGTGAATTACGACATCATCGACAGTTCCATCCCCGAGGCGCCCTTGACTACAACAAGGCTCTGATCGCGGGGCAGACGATGAAAGTCATTTTCCAAAGTGGCAACCTCACTGGGGCCGGTGCGCCGGCCGGCGAGTATGGCCGGGTACCCGGTCAAACTTCGCAGGGGCCCGCAGGCCCCCCGGGCGGCACGGTCTACATCCCGAAGGTGGGCGACACCTACGCCGCATTCGGTTGCTCACTGCCCGACGCTTATGTGTGCGACAATGCCACGCGGACGGGCGCTTCGTGGGAGATGTTCCGGGAGGCCGTACGGGTGAAATATGAAAACGAAGTAGAGCGATACACCTTTTCCGCCGAGCTGGATGAGCTGTATGCCGACCGTCACTGGATAGAGATCGGCAGCCGCATCGTCAAAGGTGGATTCGTGTTGCTCGAGTCAGATAAGTACGCCCCCACGGACGGCCTACTGATCCGCATCACTGGGGTACGCACGCCAGTGAACACCCCGCGCCGCCCCCAGTTCGAGCTCTCGAATGTGGCATCGCCGGGCAGCGTGTCGGGGCAGCTGGGTAAGATCGATCGCAACGAGGTAACAACGGAAGAGGGCTTCCGGCAGCTGCGCCACGAAACGGCGCGCACCTATGAGCATGCCAAAGAGGCGCAGGATATGCTGGAAAAGGCGTTGGACAATTTTTCGGCCGGCATCAATCCCATCTGGGTGCGCACGATGTCCGTATTGGTGGGCAACGAGTATCAGCAATTCATGTTCGTCGATAATCGGACGGAGACGCAGCGCGAAGTCATCCCGCTGTTCGAGATGAATAATGAGACGAAGGTGTTCACGGCCCCGGCTGCCACCCTGAAGCATATGACGATGGGCATCAATAAGACTTCATCGGCACACAAAGCGACGGATTACAAGTATTGGGACGTGGTGGGCTACACCTCGCCCTTCCTTGGAGGTGAAAAGTCGGCTTTTTACCTCGTGGCCAAATGTGCCAAAGGGGGCACGTCGGGCGAGTTCCTGTTGCAAGAGACGTACAAGTATGACCCGGGCGATGGCTTTTATTACTTCCTCGTGGGGCTGCTATCGTCTGAATCAGGCGGGGAACGCAGCTTCGCCACGGCCTACGGCTACACGGAAATCCTGCCCGGGCAAATGCGCATCCGCAACATCATCAGCCCCGACGGCCGGACGTATTCCAACGTGGCTGAGGGGATAATCGGCGGGAATATCCGCATCGAATCGGGCTCCGTGGGATACAGCAACCTGACGGACAAACCGGATCTTTCGATCTATGAGACCCATTCGGAGTTCAAGGTCTTTGCCGATCAGATCCGCGGTGAGGTGGGGCGTATCAATGTCACAGCCGGGGGAACAAAGGATCAGCTCGCGGCACTGCAAACGTGGTCGCAAAATCAGGTGAATAGCCTGCTGAATCGGCAAGCAACGTCCGAGGATAAGATCTTCCGACTGCAAACGGCGGGCTTTATAACCACCGCACAAGGTAATGCGCTCTACGCCTCCGCGCAGCTGGCCAACGGTGACACGATCGCCTCGTACATCACCCAAAGCCCCACGGCGATCAATCTCATATCGCAAAACATCTCCCTCACTGGTCGCGCTGAGTTCAAGAGCCTGCAATCACAACTCAATACGCAGCGGGAAAAGATCGATAACAAGCCAGACAGCAGCAGTCTGGGCAGCCTCGCCTGGAGAAACAAAATCGGGAAGGCAATGATGGATGAAACGATCATTGATGGGGGGTATATCAAAACGAGTCTGATCGACACGAACAATTTGATCGTAAAGAAGGCTGCACAAATTGGTGATTTTATAGTGAGGGGTGGTTCTCTCACGGTGGAACACTATGGGGATTATGAACGATCAAAAGGAGTAAGTATTAGTCCGAACGGCGGTGTCGATGTCAGAGATGGGAATTACGGATATACGAGAATCAGAGGCGGTGAGATCAGCGTAAAGCGGACGAATGGCGGGGGAACGGTATCCATGAGCGGCGACGGCTTTAGCTATGAGAAAGGGGACGCAGGGTTTTATGTCAAGATCTCCCCATTCCTCGGAGAATGGCAGCCCCGCCTCCGTCTCAATATGGGTCCACTACCCCATGTGAACACGGTAAAGAAGGAAGGTGGGAACACCTTCAGGCAGCTAATGATCGAAGAAAACAAGTGGATCGTTTGCTGGGAATGACACAAACGAACAATCAAACAATAGACAATATGAAAAGAATTGATTTCAGCAGAATCAAATTGGAAGTAGAGCCGGGGCGGTTCGAGGTGCTCGATCAGCGGCGGGCGTTCGGCAATGCCATCTACTCGGAGTCGTTTACCCTCGATGTCGATGCGCTGGCACGTAAGGTGTACTTTGCCCCCGCGGGCAAGGAAGAAACGTTCTCAGACGATGAATTTGCACTGCTTATTCAGCGCCTCACCGGGAAATTCATTTACTCGATTATTCGAGATGTCAAAAACGCGGCAATCGACGTAAAAGAGGGATGACGGCTATGGAATTGCAACGAATTATCAGACAGGGCGTGACAAAGATCGACGAGGCGGGCACGCTGTCGATCCGGTACAACATCACGGAAGAAGGCGGACGAACGATGGAATTGAATGCCTCGATCGAACGTGAGGTTCGGAACCTCGGCAGTGTTTCGGCCTTTCCGGACGGGCGGATCAGCTTTTACATCGATAAAGGGAGCAACCTGTCCGACGCGGAAAAGAAGGCTGTGTTTGCTGCCATTGTGGACGAAGCGGCCAGCGCGTTCCGGTCTATGGGTGGCGGTACGCCTGAAAAGAAGGCGAAAGCATGAAAGTCATCTACAACGGCCTCGTGCCTTTCCGTGGCTTTACGGCCATCAATCTGCTGGGCGTCGTATTCGCTCGGCGGGAGTATCGGCCGCTATCCGAAGCCATCCTGCGGCATGAGGCCATCCACACGGCGCAGATGCGCGAAACGGGTTACCACGGATTCTACCTCATCTATATGCTGGAATGGCTATGGGGAATGCTGCGTCTCCGCGACGCTCACACTGCTTACCGGGCTATCCGATTCGAGCGTGAGGCATACCGCTATATGGCCGATCCGAACTACCTCAATCAGCGCCGCCCCTATGCGTGGAGGCGGCCGGAAGTATAGACAACGAACCATTAACGATTATACGAAGTATGGACAGACAGTATTTGCAAAAGCAATCGGATGCAAAGTTTCGCATCGACATTACGGACCGAATGGGCAACCCCGTCGATCCAACGAAGTGCGATCTGCAATTTGAGTTTTACACGTCGCGGTCGCGGCGTATCGTCGTCGGGCGAAAGCTCGGCGAAGCGTTCCCCCCAGGATTGAAGGTGGATAATGGGCAGGTGGTCGTAGGCCTCGACAACCCCCGATTCACCGAGGGCCCCCTCTTTGCACGTTTCCGGACGCGCATCTATGATGCCACCTTCCCGGATGGATTCTATGACATCGCCTCGGGCGAAGTGAACACAGGTATTGAAGTAGTAGACAATTAAACAACGTAAGACATGGAAGGAAAAGAGTTTAACGTAACAGTAGCGCTCGACCAGCGGCTCGGGCAGGATGGCAAATCGGCCTATGAGCTTTGGAAAGAGCAGGGCAACGAAGGCAGCGTGGCCGACTTTCTGGCTAAGCTGAAAGGCGAACCGGGAAAGGCGGGCAAAAGTGCCTACGAGCTTTGGGTAGAGCAGGGCAACACGGGTAGCGTGGCTGACTATCTGGCTAAGCAGAAAGGCGAACAGGGCGACGCCGGTAAATCGACGTACGACCTTTGGAAAGAGGCAGGCAACGAGGGCAGCATGTCTGACTTCCTGGCTGCCCAGAAAGGTGAAAAGGGTGACACCGGCAAGGTGACTACACGAACGATCACACTCGAGTCCACGGCTTGGGATCCCACCGGTACGGGTCGTATCTCAGTAGCCGTAGACGGCGTGACAGCTGAGAGCACGATCATCGTGAGCCCAAACCTCAGCCGGGCGGCGACGATGGCGATCCCGACATCCATCTGCCGGAGGAGTAAGGGGGGGCCTGCGGGTCCGTTGAGGCGTTGAGGGGTCTGGGGGGATGAAATGAGGGTCACCGCAGACTAAAAACCGTTTCGATGTCCAAAATGACCCTCGGATTGGGCTAAAAACTGATTTGAAGCCCGCGGCGACCCTCGGATTGCACCAAAAACCGAACGGAAGCCCGCGGCGACCCTCATTTTGGGTTAAAAACCGATTTGAAGCCTGCGGCGAGGGTCATTTTGCGCCAAAAACGGAATTTAGGTGCGCGGCGACCCTCATTTTATGGTACCCGTGTAGGGGCGTATTGCATACGCCCTACAGACGTCCCGACAGGGACGGGCGCCGGATATATTCATTCGGCCCCGTTGGGGGCCGTCTAATGGGGCGTATGCAAGGTACGCCCCTACACCGGGTACCCGGCAGACTTCCCTGCCTCGGCAGAGGCCGCCGGCGTCCTTCCAGACGCCTCGGGCCGGGAGGCGCGGTGCACTATGAGGAAGACCGGTGTAGGCTGGACGAATTGACAGACCTCTTCTTTCACGCTGTCAAGCCCTCCGAACTCTTCCAGCTGACCATGACAATCAACGCTATGTGCAACTTGGGGGATTTTATTCACTCTATTCGATTGATGTCCGCCGCCCGGACGACCGTGGCCCCTGCCGGGACTGGGAAGCTAGCCGGGTACCTCGGGCAAACCTGGCAGGCGTCCCTGACGGCCTATGCCGAGGCAGGGAAGCTAGCCGGGTACCCGCGTAAGGGCGCAACAGCATACGCCCCTAGACATCCCGTAAGGGAGATCACCGAAAAGGCGACCACCGTAAGGAAGGCCGAGGCTTTGGCTGCGGCCGAAAGTACGGCAGCCAATGAGGCCGAGGCTGCTGCTACCACTGGGAACGTAGCTGCAAAAGCCGCCGATTCGGCAGCTAATACCACGCAGGCGGCTACGGCCGGCGCCGCGGCCACGGCCAACTGGACACTGGCCACTTCTTTCCGAGCCGTGGGGCTGGCTATTAAGTCTATCCCGGGAGTCGGATGGGCACTGGCTGTTCTTGCTGGACTTGTGGCCGTCTTTTCCAACCTCTGGCAGAAAGCACAAGATGCTCGGCGCGCACAAGAAGAGCTTTATAAGGCCATTGCTGACGGTGCTGCAAAGTCTATTTCCGCCGTTAATGCCCTCCGTCAGTCTTACCTTGCCTTGGGTAGCGACATGGAGGCAAAAAAGCGCTTTATCGATGACAATCGAGACGCCTTCAAAGAGC
>CALHPT010000172.1 GCA_938036405.1 uncultured Tannerella sp. | reverse complement strand
CATGCCACAAAGATAGTTCAATAATTGATTTACTACCTCCATCCGGTCATGTATATCAATCATCTATTTGTTGGATGATACATCGATGCACGAAGAAGCGTAGATTACTTTTTTATTGCACATGTGGTCACGGAGATTAGTTATACGTGTGCTCCTATTTATGTGTACAAAGAAACAGATTAAATTATTGTATCTGATTATTCTGTGTGCATATAGATCTGAATAAGATCATGGGATATACTTTTTCCGTGGATTATATAAGGATACAATCTGTTTCATCTCTATGCGTAGGCCTATTTGAGTGATACTGATCGTGTGTAATTTATGTGCGATCACGAAAGTAATAAATAGATATGATACATATCTTCATGTATGGATGATGAATGAAAATAGATTCTGAAAACTTCATGTGCATGCACGAAAAACTGAATTTTTATCCCGTGAACCGCTCTACAACGCCAGACAGCCTCACGGGGATCACCGTCGGATGTTCGCTTTCGCTTTTCTCTTTCTTTGCCGCCGCATTCAGCACCTATTCAATCCCTTTTAGATGAATCTCATATTGGATCAAGGCAACACGGCCACGAAAATCGTCCTCGCCGACCGCGGGCAGGCCGTCTACACCGCCGCATACCCCCGTTTGGAGCCAGATGAGCTGGCTGCACTCATCGATCGATACTGCCCCGAGCGCGGCATCATCGCCTCCGTCGCCACGCCCGATCCCGCCTGGCTCGACCTCCTCCGCCGTCGCCTTCGCCGCTTCCTCTCCCTCAACGACGACCCCGCGATCCGCCTGCCCATCACCATCGGCTATCGCACGCCCGAGACCCTCGGCCGCGACCGCATCGCCGCCGCCGTCGGTGCCCACACGCTCCGCCCGGACACGCCCCTCCTGGTCATCGATGCCGGCACGGCCATCACGTACGACCTCGTCCTCCCGCCCGGACATTTCGTCGGCGGAAACATCTCGCCCGGCCTCACCACCCGCTTCCGCGCCCTGCACGATTACACCCATCGCCTGCCCCTCATCACCGAGCGCGACGACGTCCCCACCCTCGGCACAACCACCGAAGAGGCCATCCTCGCGGGCGTCGTCCGTGGCATCGTCTACGAGATGAACGGCTACATCGACCTCGTGCACGCCCAGCACCCCCATGCGACCGTCTTCCTCACCGGCGGACACGCCCCCTATTTTGATAGAAGGCTCAAATGCCACACCTTTGCCTCTGAAAATTTAGTGTGGATCGGATTAAATCGAATTTTAGAATATAATGATGTTGAAGACAAGTAGGTCAGTCATCTCCCTTCTTTGTATCCTCCTCTGTGGTGCACTGCCGACGATGGCACAAAACAGCACAAACTCCCCTTATACACGTTTCGGATATGGCATGCAGGCCGACCGCTCCTTTGCGGCCGGGCGAGCTATGGGTGGCATCGGATACGGCCTCCGCTCAGCACGCCAAATCAATCCGATGAACCCCGCGTCGTACACCGGCATGGACTCGCTGACCTTCCTCTTCGACGGCGGATTATCGGCGCAAATGTCCTGGTTCAACGATGGCACCCATCGGCAGCACGACCTCAACGGCGGTTTCAATTACGCCGCCATGCAGTTCCCGCTCCATCGGCGCCTGGCCGTCAGCATCGGCCTCCTGCCCTTCTCATCCGTCGGCTATAACTACACCGCGCCCAGTCAGGGCGACTCACGCTATACGGATCGATTTAGTGGATCGGGGGGATTAAACGAAATCTACGGGGGTCTGTCATTCGAGCCGTGGAAGAAGAGACTATCCATAGGAGCTAACATAAGTTACATGTTCGGGACGATCACCCACAGCAGCGTGACGAACTTGACCAACACGTTTTACTGGCGGAATAAGATCCGGGTACACAACATCAAGTACGACTTCGGCCTGCAATACACGCATCCCCTCTCGAAGACCGATCGACTCACCCTCGGCGCGGTCTATTCGCCCAAGCTCCGCCTCGGTACTACAGTGAGCAACGAGACCAGCTTCCGCGAAGACTTCTCCACCGTCGTTGAGGGCGACACGATGCGCAACGCAGGCTTCGACCTTCCGGATATGTACGGCGTGGGGCTGTCCTTCACAAGAGACAATCGGATGGTGCTGGCGGCTGACGTCTCCTATCGCGGGTGGTCGAAGGCGCAGTTCTACAACCGCGAAGGCGACTTCAACGACCAGATCCGCGTCGGCCTCGGCGGTGAATACACGCCCAACGCCTTCACCCGTGCCTACCTGCATCGCATTCGCTATCGCGCTGGTTTGCACTACGGCAACTCTTACGTGAAGGTGAACGGCAACGGCGGGTATAAGGAGTACGGACTGACGCTCGGCGTAGGCCTGCCGATGCTCGACAATCGCTCGTTCATCAACGCCTCGCTGGACTACATCAAGGTGGCACCAGAACGCAAGGGCCTGATCGACGAACAGTACCTTCAGTTGACGGTGAGTTACACGTTTAATGAGTATTGGTTCTTCAAACGCAAGATAGATTGAAAGAGAAAAACAGATAGAGAGTTGTTTTCGGATTAGTGAATATAAAAAGACAATGAGGATATGAACATCAAAGGATTCTTGAGTGTCGCCCTATTGCTGGCGACGGTAATGAGTGCAAATGCACAAAAAGGAGTGGACAACGGGACGCAATTCGGTTCCGGAGAGGACAGCATTCGTTGTCTGACGAATATCAGCCTGTTTATCCCCTATGCCAAGGTGAACAACTTCCAGGACGCTTATCCGTATTGGAAAATCGCATACGATGAGTGCCCAGCTGCGACGAAAGACATCTACCTCTATGGTGTCCGCATCATGCAATGGAAGATCTCGCAAGAGAAAGATGCTGCCAAGCAGGCTGCCCTGATCGACGAGCTGATGGCCGTCTACGACAAGCGTGTGAAGTACTTCGGTAGCGATCAGAAATATGGTAAGGACTGGATCTTGGCACGTAAAGTCGAAGACTACCTCCGTCTGAAGGGCGACAAGGCCGACATCGCAGCTGCCTATGGTTGGCTGGGCCAGGTGTTGGACGAGTATAAAGAGAATGTGGACGAGTTGGCCGTCTCGCAGTACATGTTCCTTTCGCATAAGATGATGGAGAAGGACGAGGCCGGTCACAAAGCCAAGTTCGTGCAAGACTTCCTCCGCTGCTCATCCATCTTCGACGCACGGATCAAGGCCGCTCAGGAGGCGAACAACCAAAAGCAGCTGGACAACCTGCTGGCCATGAAGGCCGGTATCGAGAAAGGTTTCTCGGGTAGTGGCGCTGCAGACTGTCAGACACTCCAGAGCATCTACACCGATCAGATCGAAGCCAACAAGGACAATCTGGACTTCCTGAAGGAGACGCTCACGCTGCTCCGTCGTGCTGGATGCCAGGAGAACGAAGCCTATTTCAAAGCGTCAGAGTACGCTTACCAGAAGGAGAAAACGGCTGAGATCGCTTTCGGTATGGGTAATCAGGCAATCAAGAAACGTGACTACGCCAGCGCTGAGCGCTATCTCTTAGAGGCCGCCGACATGGCTAAGGACAAAGAGATGAAGGAAAACGTCTACTACACGCTGGCTGTGCTGGCTTCTCAGCAGCGCGCGTATCCAAAAATGCGCACCTATTGCTACAAAGCGTTAGAGTTCAATCCGAACAATGGCAAGGCATATATCCTGATCGGCAACGCCTACGCAGCTACGGCTGGTGGTATCTATCCGGATGATCCGGTGAAGAGAAAATGCGTCTACTATGCCGCTGTAGACAAGCTCCAGAAGGCACGTTCGGTAGATCCCTCCGTTGCATCTGAGGCCGCCTCGCTGATCGGACGTTACAGCGCGTATTTCCCCACGGCAGAGGAAGTCTTCATGCACCCCGATCTCAATAAGGGCGCCGGATTTACCGTCGGCGGCTGGATCGGCGAGCATACGACGATACGCTAACCCTCCCTCTTCCGACTCGACGAAGAGGTGATGATTCACAAGAGAAACAACCCCGGCATAGCAATCGCTTCCATAGCGGTTGCTATGCTTCTTTTTTGTTCGATCGTCTCGTGCGATCGCGAAAAGAAAGAGGTGGTCGAGGTCGGCTTCAACCCCGACAGCACCTATACGATGAAAGCGGTGGACGTGGTCACGCTCGTCTCCGACTCCGGTGTCACGCGCTATAAGGTGCAGACCCGCGAGTGGCTCATGTTCGGTGAAGCCTCGGAGCCCTACTGGTACTTCCCGAAAAAGCTACATCTGGAAAAGTTCGACTCGCTCTTTCGTGTCGAAGCTA
>CALHPT010000171.1 GCA_938036405.1 uncultured Tannerella sp. | reverse complement strand
GCAGCCTCTCACAGTCGGAGGTACACCTGGAAGTGCTCAAGAACCTGATCGAGGAGATTGCCGATGGCCTGCGCGACATGGTCAACGGCCAGCTCATTCCCCGCATGGTGGCTCATGGCTTCCCGCTCAAAGGGGCATCCTTCGAGTGGGACTACGAGGAGGACTACAAGCCAGAGCAGATGACGGCCATCGAGACTATGCTGCTGAACAATTTCGACGTGGATCCGGGCTATTTCGAAGAGAAGTACGGCGTGAAGATCAACGGTCGCCGGACGTATGCACCCGTACCCGACGGGCCGACTGACGCCGACGAGGAGAAGATGATGCGGACGCTCACCCGTTTTTTCGGGCAAGCCCCCCGAGGTGGGGGCGACCCGTTTCTTTCCGACTTCTGATCGATAGGCAGTACTACGGCCATACGCACGGCGACGCCACGCACTCCTGCCCGGCCTGCGCACTGGCCAAGCCGAAGGGAGAGAACGAGCTGCCTATCGACATGAATAAGTATATCGAGCAGGCTCTGAAAGACCTCTACAATAAAGAAGTCGATCCTCGGCGGGAACCAGTCCCGGCACTCTATGGTGGCTTTCTGCGCACCTACAACCACGCCGTCGATCAATCTATTGACAAAAAGCAGCAGAGAACATTGGCGCGTCAATTCAAGAACAACAATGAAGTCTTCTCCGCCTTCCGCGCCCACCGCATGAGCCGTGATATGGCGGCCCAGATGGTCGACAAGGAGGGCAACCTGAAGTCTTTTGACCGCTTCCGTAAGGATGTGGAACCGATTGCCGATCACCACGTCCGGCAGTGGCTCCGCACGGAGTACGACATGGCGCTCTCTCGAGCCCACTTAGCGTCCGAATGGGAGACCTATGAAGCGGATCGAGACATCATGCCCAATCTGCGCTGGGTGGAGAGTACGGCCGTCACCCCGGATGCAGTGCACAGTAGCTTCTGGGGTATGGTGCGACCCGTGGACGATGCCTTTTGGGCGGCGCATCACCCCGGCGACCACTGGGGCTGCCAGTGCTCCCTCGAGCAGACGGACGATCCCGTGACGCCCCTCTCTGACGAGGTGATTCGGAAGGCGCCCCCTCCCTCTCCCGGCCTCGAGGAGAACCCCGGCAAGACCAAGCGCATCTTCTCTGACAACAGTCCTTACTTCCCCGGCTCATGCGAGACATGCCCCTTCCGGCACCTACTCCCAGCGCCCCGCGCTGTAAAAGATTGCTATAGCTGCGATGCACAAAAGGCGGTGACTCGAGAAGCCAGACAGAAGTTGAAAGATAGGTACAAGGAGGCTGCGAGGAGCGTACCGGAGACATGGACAACAGAGAACACGAGGAATGGAACTGTGCGCATCAGTTCAAAGCATGGAAAAAAGGAACGTGCGGAAAACAGAAATATCGCCCGATTATTAGCCAATCGCCACGGTTTTGTGATCGACTTGATAGAGAATACAGAGAATGGAAAGAGTGCAGATTCCTTCAATCATACATTGGGCTATAAACAGGAGTACAAACGAAATAAAACTGCATCAGAAAACGCAGTCGATCAAGCTGTCGAACATGCCGCCACGCAAGCCGATCATATCGTGTTCGACATTCGATCGAAAATAACAGAAGAAGTGTTTTTAGACGGTTTGACTGATCGTCTTCGACGCTGTAAGAATGTCCGCACCGTGTGGGTGATCCGAGGCAAGTTCGACCGGCAGTTTACAAGGGAGGAGATATTAGCGAAGAACTTTAAAATACAATGGGACTGATCTTTCGATCAGTCCCAAGGCCGGGGTCTTCAGACGAATCTTATTTCAATCTTCTGACCGCCACAAAGGTAAATCAACTATTCAAACACCGATCAAACGGCATTCAAACAGCGCATAAATTATGACCGACAAGCAATTCCTCCGCAAGCTGACGTCCGTCAGGAAGGACATCGACGAGCTGGTGGCCAGCAAGTGGCCACGCAAGGCCGGTGTGATGGCCATCAACCTTTTCAACGAGAACTTCCGCAAGGGCGGTTTCATGGGCAAGACACGCAAGCCGTGGAAGCGTACCCAGCGGCTCCTTCTTTGTCGTTTACAAAAAGTCTACTGAATAAAATTGTTGTCTTGTACCCTTGAGCCCAGAAGGCCTCAGAGCGTAAGGGGGCTACATTTCGTTGAACCGCTCCACACCTCGACCCGCGGCGACCCTCATTTTGGGCCAAAAACAGGATTTTGGTCTGCGGCGAGGGTCATTTCGCGCCAAAAACCGATTTGAAGCCCGCGGCGACCCTTGTTTTGCGGCACCTGTGTAGGGGCGCACCCTGCATGTACCCGGCAAAACTTCCCCGCCCCGGAAGAGGCCACCCCTATACGGGTATCCGGCAAACTTTTCTCATTGTCTCGTTTGTCGTTTACTTGTGAAGGGTTGATTTGCCGTCTGCGTTGCGGCCGATCTTCCCTGACGCCTTCAGCATCTTGTAGAACGCCCGCTCGCAGATCCCCAGCTGCGGATGGATGTAGCGCCGCCAAATCTCCCGGTTCGACAACCCGCTCTTCACGTGCTCATCGTAGATTCGGTTGACCTCACTTACGCGCTGTTCATAACTCCGCCCACGTGGATTGAATCGACCCATGCCTGTTTTGTTGTTTATCCGTTAAGGCCTAAAGGCCTGTTAAGGTGTTGAGGCGTTTAGCTGTTGATTTGTTTAGCTGTTGAACGAATCAACAACTCAACAACTCAACAACTCAACAACTCAACAACTCAACAATTCAACAATTCAACAATTCAACGCCTCAACAGGCCTTCACACCTCCGTCATGCTTAAGGGGATGGGCACCCAGGCGCCCGACTCGTCGCGCACCGCCGCGCGGATGTAGTCTTTCGAGGGCGTGGGTTGGTAGCTCTCTTGGATGATGCGCACACCCTCGATGAAGCGTTCGTCGCCCGTTTCCTCGGCCATCTTTTGCAGCTGTAGCACGCGGGAGGCCTTCAGATTGCCCGCCTCGTCGCGCGACAGCAGCCGCAGGATGGCCTTGACCAGCGCGCGGCTGGCATCGTCGCGGGCCTGCGATTCGATGTACGTTTTGACCATCGCGATACCCTCGTTCACCGTGTCGCGGTAATTGTCGAGCATGTAGTGCCCGATGGTGATGCGCATTGTGCCCTCGGAGTTGGTGAACGTGTGCGACTGCTGATCGTCTTTCACGCCGAACAGCTCCGCCTTCATCTCTAATGCCCCGCGGAAGGCCTCCGCCGCGGCCGTCTTTTTCTGGGCGATAGCCTCGCTGATATTCGTCAGCTCGGGCATTACGGCCGCGATCGTCTCATCCACCAATGCCGTGTAGGCTTCGCGATCGGACTTCCGTTTGGCCTCCGCCGCTTTTTTCTCTTTGGCCAGTTTGTAGGCCTCAAACTCTTGGCGCTCCTCGGCCGTCATTTCTACTGTTTCCATTTCTTGTTTATGCGTTTATCTGTTTATGCATTTGTGATGGTTGTCTTTTCGCCCGGGGTGTACATGAAGTACATCATCGCCCCAGGTTGTTTCCCAAGCTCGGCCACCGTCATGCGGTCGACCGTTTGAAGGTCTTTTGTACGCTGCTTGAACGCGTTGTAAAGGCTACGCAGCCGATCCACCGGGATGCGGTTGAAGCTCTTCGTCCCAGCCGCTCGGCAGGCGATGGCCTTCACCTCGTCCACCGTGACCTCGCGCTTCATCTCACGGCAGTAGCTGAAGATGGCGGCCATCACCCGCTTGCGCCAGCGATCAGCTTCAGCCAAGCCCGGCGTAGTGAGGGTGGTCAGCCGGTCGCAGACCTCCATCAGGCCGCGACAGTCCAAGTCCAGCGAGCTCTTCACGCCGTAGGCCGAGAGGATGTCGCGCTTGCCGTCATCGTCGATGCCGGCCTTACCCAACAGGGTGTGAAAGCGCTTCACCAAGCGCTTCTTCTCTTTTTCCATGAATGTTGTTTCCATACTTCGTTTCATTAGGGGGTTGATATTGATTGGGAGGCCGCAGGCCGATATTTCATGTAAAACTTCGCAGCCATCTCTTCCGAGATCACGAACTCTCCATTGCCGCCGAAGCGGCTTGTGACGAAGGCCTTGAAACCTTGCACGGAGAAGATCACGTCCGAGTCGCGCATGATCTTCGTGGCTACACTGCCGTCCGGGCTGGTACCCCGGTTGTTCTTCACATGGCTGATGAAGATGAAGAGCGTCCGGGGAAATTCGAGCCTGAGCCGACGATATTCCGAGTACTTCAGATCCATGAACTGCACCGAGTCGATGAAGACCACCCGCACCGTACGGCTATGCTTGAGGCGGTACACCAGATCCTCAAAAAATTCCCGATTGAGTAGGACGAAGTTGTGACCTGCCTCGACCAGCCCGTGGCGCTCTACAGCCATGCGGAGCGACTTGTTGATACCCTCCTCCACGCTGTCGTAGGCCACTTTGCGGTGCTTAGCCAGCGCCTTGGCCAAGATCATGGCCATCGAGGTCTTTCCGTTCTTCGAGGGGCCGTAGATGAACCATGCTCCGCCACCGATCTC
>CALHPT010000170.1 GCA_938036405.1 uncultured Tannerella sp. | reverse complement strand
GCGGGAAGTATGCGCCGATGCGCCGTGCGGATTGATATTTAGCCCTCCCTTGTCCTTATCCCCAAAAGAGTTATGTAATCGTAGGACAAAAGAAAAAGGAATTTCGGCGCAATAGTCGAAATTCCTTTTTGCTACTCATCAAAGTCTATATATCCGTCTTTGTCTTTGCGCCCTAATCTTGTTCGGGTGAGATGATTTCTTCTACTTTGTCAATGATCAGTTGGGGCAAAATGTCGCGTAGACAGCGGAAATCACCATATCGACACGGCGCATTGCCGAAGATGGAGCAGGGGCGGCAACTTAAGTCTTGCTGTACTACGTTTTCCTCCGCTTGATGATAGCCCATAAAGCCGGCAAACGGGTGCGTTTGCCCCCAAATGCTGACTACCGGACAGCCTACGAGCGAGGCCAGATGCATATTGCCGGAGTCCATCGAAACCATAGCGTTTAGTCGCGCCATCAATTGGAGTTCTGCGCCCAATCCTTTTAGCAGGTCGCATACGAAAACCAATCTTTCAAAGCCTTTGCCCCAAGTTGGGCGTAGCATTTCCATCTCCTTCCTGCTGCCAAAGACGAACAAGCGTCCGTGGGGATGCAACTCGAAGTAGAGCTGCACGACCTCCGTCATCTGCTCCAAAGGGTAAATTTTCCCCTCGTGGGCTGCAAAGGGCGCAAGGCCCAGCCAAGGTTCGTGCAGGGTGTCGGTGGAGAATGGGAAAGGGAGATGTGGCGCGTCGCCACCCAACTTTAAGCGTTCAAAGTTGAGCTTTACGGGTAGGCCAAGGCGCGCTAAGGTTTCCGCATAAAGCGCAAACGAGGTGGGTAGCGGGCGAAAGATCTTATGCTCCACGAGCAGGCGCTTCTCGCGTCGGTGCTTATCAATCACAGTCACGCGCTTACCGCGCAAACGCAGAAAACAACGCAGGATTTTTGTGCGTAAGACATCGTGCAAATCGGCCGCCGCATCGCAATCTTTAAAAGGCGTCGTGCGCGAGAGTTGCCAAAGGCCGCGCAGACCACGATACGTTTTGCGAATATCGGCCCCGAAGAATTGCACGTTGGGCGCTATATGCTCGAAAAGTGGGGCGAGGAAAGGCTGCGAGGCGACGGTGATCTGCATTTGCGGATACTGCGCAGCCAAGGACGCGACAACCGGAACGGTCATAGCGACATCGCCCAAGGCGGAAAAACGCAAGATCAACAGGCGCAGGGGCGGCTGAACTACCGACGAAGCAGACATAGCGCGAATAGGGCGGGAGGGGCCAACTTTTACTTGCCTTTTGCGCCGTAGAGTATAGGGTTGGTTGCCGGATCGTTGTACATCTTCATCTGCTTATAGAGCTTCATGTATTTACGCCCTTCGGCAATGTCTGTGAGCAAGGTATCAAGTGCTCCGCTCAAGTCCTGCTTTTGTTCACGCAGAACGGCCAGTTTCGCTTGGCAACGCTCGCGGTGGGCAGCATCGGCCTCCTGACGCGAAGCCTGCTCCTCCATGTGGTAGATTTTGAGGTAGAGGATGCTGAGTCGGTCCACGGCCCACGCCGGCGTCTCGGTGTTGAGCGTAGCCCCATCAAGCGGGCGCACATCCTTGTAGGTCTCCAAAAAATAATGATCGATCTGCTCCACAAGGTCGGTGCGGTCCTGATTGCTCTTGTCGATGCGGCGCTTGAGCGCAGGCTCAGTGCGACCCGGCACCGGGAACGGGCATCGACCGCCCTGAACGGTCCGCAGTCGGGAACCGTTCTAGTACGTGACCTCACGCAGGCCATTGAGGTTGCCAACGCCTACGCGGCCGAGCACCTGGAGATCCACACGTCCGATGCTCCAGAGGTCGCGCGTCGGATCCGCAACGCCGGCGCCATCTTCATCGGGCCCTACAGCCCTGTGCCCCTGGGGGACTACCTGGCCGGCTCCAACCATGTCCTGCCCACCGGTGGGACCGCCCGATTCGCGGCTGGACTGAGCGTGATGGCCTTCCTCAAACCGGTCCAGCTCATCGAGTACAGTGCGTGCGCCCTGGAGGCCATGACTCCTGCGCTGGAGGTTCTGGCAGGCTGCGAGGACCTGCCCGCCCACGGTGAGGCGGCCCGTGCCCGGAGGCAGTGAAAAAAGCTGCTGAACAGGTCTTTCGAGCTCAATTTGTGACCTGTTCGTGATTATCCTCTGCTGCGTCCGGGGTGGTTTCTGATGCGACCCCCACCTTCATTGATGCTTCAATCGTTGAAATGACGCCATTTTTGGTTCTTGTGAGTCACCTCCAAGGGGTCGCTTATCGCGTGGTCGAATAACACAGTGTTGCAAAGCGTTACTCTATTGTTATATTTGGTTACGACGCACGGTGCGCCGTGCCCGACGGGCTGAGTTCCCACATCCCGTCACCCCCGGGCGCGCCGCACCGAGGCGTTGGTACCGGCTGGATCTGCTCGCCGCATGCGGCGGTGCCGGTCGGTGCCGGCCCTACCCCTTGGATCCAGATGGATGGCCTCATGCACTACTCCCCATTCGCCGCCGGAACCGGACTGTTCGTCGTGTGGTATGTCGCCCCGGCAGGTTCCCCTCCCGCTCTCGTCGCCCGTTTCCTCATTGACTGCGCCGGCCTGGTGTTCGTCGCCATCCTGGCCTTCTTCCTGCTGACCAACCTCTATGGCGCGGCCCGCGCCCTGATCCCGCACTCCAGGCGCTCCGCCGGGCGTCACGCGCAGCAGCGCAGCGGTCTGATGAGTCTGCGAGCGTGATGAGGACGCGGACCCCGTTCATGCCTATGGACTTCGATTCCTCGGGCCCCCTGGGAATCCTCGACCGTATCGGTTGGTGGGGTTCCCTGGGGATGATCGCAGTGGCGCTCGTATACACGTTCTTCATGCTCATCGTCTCCCGCGGGGCCCCACGGCACGGTGGGCCCTCGCAGCCGGATGCGCCACTGCTCATCGTCATACTCATGCCCTGCCTCAACGAGGCGGCGGTCATCGGCGCCAGTGTCAGGCGGCTCATCTCGATCCCGGACCCGGGCCTGCGCATCATGGTCATCGACGACGGCTCCGACGACGACACTGCCCAGGTGGCCGCCCAGGCCGGCGACGAGCGTGTCGAGGTGGTTCGCCGTCGTCCTCCCCACGCCCGTCTGGGCAAGGGGGAAGCGCTCAATGACGCACTGTCGATCGTGCGCTCCCGATGCACCACGGTGTCCTCCTCGCGAGTCGTCGTGGGAGTCATGGACGCCGACGGCAGGCTCGACCCCCACGCCATCGGGGAGGTGCGCAAGGCCTTCGCCCCGCAGGAGGTCGGCGCCGTCCAGATGGGGGTGCGCATCAACAACCGTTTCGGTTCTCTGCTCGCCCGCATGCAGGACATGGAGTTCGTGATCTTCACCGAGGTCTTCCAGCGGGGACGGCGCCGAGTCCACAGCGTCGGCATGGGCGGCAACGCCCAGTTCGTCCGCCTCAGCGCGCTCGACGCCCTGGGGCCCCGGCCCTGGACCCGGTCGCTGACCGAGGACTTCGACCTGGGGATCCGGCTCAACGCCACCAGCTGGACCAACGAGTTCTGGCCCGCGGCCTCCGTTCACCAGCAGGGCGTGACCAACATGCGCCGCCTCATGCGCCAACGTACCCGCTGGTTCCAGGGAAACCTCCAGGCACTGCACCTGCTGCGATCCGTCGCCCGCGAGCAGCGTGGCCTGGGGCGCGCCGACACCCTCTGGCAGATCCTCACGCCCTACCTGCTCCTGACCGGGTCCCTGCTGACCCTGTCCTTCCTCATCACCATGGTGACCGCCGGTGTGGCCGCGGTCCTGAGATGGGAGCAGTCATGGATGTGGCTCGTGGGGGCCTACGTCATCGCCTTCGGGCCGGCGCTCATCTACGCCTGGATCTACTGGCGCATCGAGCGCAGCGAGGGTCTGAACCTGCTCAAGGCCGTGGGCTATGCACACCTGTTCGTGCTCTACGGCCTTCTCCCCAGTCTCTACGGCTGGCGAGCAGTCGCCCGCGAGCTGACCGGACGCACCGGGTGGGCCAAGACCGCTCGGGAGGCGGAGCCGGATCAAGGGGCGCAGAGCGTGTCCAGCAGATCGGCTACCGGCTCCAACGGGTCAGCATCCATGGGCTCGCCTCTGCCGAGCAAGCAGCGGCCGCCCAGTACGTCAGCGAGGGTGGAGCCTCTCGCGGCCTCCCAGGACGCACG
>CALHPT010000169.1 GCA_938036405.1 uncultured Tannerella sp. | reverse complement strand
TGGGGAAAATGTGGATTTGACCAGCCTCAACGGCCTTTCCAGGCTTTCAAATTCACCCCGTTCAGCGTTCTCATAATTCCAAAAAAAAATACTTTTGCGCTCGTGCTACGAATACCGCTACATATCGAACGCATCCTCCTTGTTAATGATTGCGTAATAATCCCGGATTTCGGAGGCTTCATCCTCCGGCGGCATGCAGCTGTCCACAAAGCCCGGGAATGTGCCTTCCTCCCCGCCAGAAAAGAAATCGTTTTTAATCCCACCCTGACCCACAACGACGGGCTGCTCGCCGAATCCTATATGGAGATGTACGGCATGGATTTCAACGAAGCACAACAAGCTATCCGGCACGACGTCAGCGCCCTGCTGACTACACTCGACGACGAAGGCACCCTCTCGCTGGACACGATCGGCACGCTCAGTCGTAACGACAACGGCGCGCTCCTTTTCGCTCCTGCCGACGAGACGCCCATCTATGGCATCGGCTCCTACGGCCTACCTTTATTTTATATGCCGCCGCTCGCTGCCGAGCCTTCGGAGGCCCAGACGATCGCTCTGCCGACCGTCGCCGAACCGTCGCCCGCGCGCAGCCTGATGCCGGAAGCTGTGAAGACGCACCTCCCCACTGCTCTGCGTGTGGTGGGACAGACAGCCGCCGTAGCTGCCGTCGCATGCGCCTTCTATTTCGCTCTATCCACCCCCGTGAAGGACGTGGATCAGTCGGCCTACACGGCCGGCTTCGTCCCCTCTGAATTGCTGAACGATCTGACCGAAAAAGGGGTGTCCGCACCGTCCGCTCAGCCAGACGCCCAACCGACGACCAATGATGAGAAGCAAGCGCCCTCCCAACAGGCGGCCGAACAAAAGATATACAGCGTCATCATCGCCAGTCTGGACAATCGCAAAGCCGCCGAGCAGGTGCTCGCAGAGCTTACCCCCGCGGAACGTGATCGGGCCCGGATCCTGACCTTCGAAAAGATCCGCAAGCATCGCATCGTGATCGGAACCTACGCCAATCGGAAAGAGGCGGAGGCCGAATTGGCGCGGTGGAGAAAGAAACCCAAGTTTCAATCTGCTTGGCTCATGGTCAGACATTAAAATATAGATCCTCTTCCTCCCCCCCTCAGTGGGGAGGTACAATACAGTCATTTTTTTACATAGCTAAACGAAGAAATTTATGGCAGAAGCAGCAAAAGAGAAACTGTTCTCGGAGTTCCCGCCCGTCACCACCGAAGAGTGGATGGCCAAGATCACAGCCGATCTAAAGGGCGCACCGTTCGAGAAGAAACTGGTTTGGAAAACGGGCGAAGGGTTCGATGTGAATCCGTTTTATCGCGCCGAAGACATCGAAGGACTGGCCACCGCCGTCTCGTTGCCCGGGGAATTCCCCTTTGTACGTGGCACGAAAGTCTGCAACACGTGGTTGATCCGTCAGGACCTCGCCGTAGACGATTGCGCGGCGGCTAACGAGAAAGCCAAACGCCTCATCGCAGAAAGCGGCGTCACGGCCCTCGGTCTGAATGTAAAGAGCACCCTCATCGACGCTGCGAACATCGCCGCGTTGCTCGACGGCATCGATCCGGTGGCCGTGGAACTCAATTTCCGCACCTGCAACCACCGTGTGGTAGATCTGATCAGCATCCTCACTGATTATTTCAAGGCCAAGGGCGTTAACCTCGACGAGGTAGAAGGCTCCATCGCTTACGATCCGCTCAAGAAGCCCCTCGTTAAGGGCGTGGCTCTGGCCGACGCTTGGGTGCAGGAAGCTGTCGCTGTGGTGAACGCCGCCGATGCCCTGCCGGGCTATCGCGTGCTGGCCGTTAACGCCGCCAATCTCAACGACGCCGGTTCGTACATCACCCAAGAGCTGGGCTATGCACTGGCTTGGGGTAACGATTTGATCGCCAAACTGAGCGAGGCCGGTGTGCCCGCAGAGAAGGTGGCGAAGAAGATCAAATTCAATTTCGGTATCTCGTCGAACTACTTCTTAGAGATGGCCAAGTTCCGCGCCGCACGTTGGCTCTGGGCCGAGATCGTCAAGGCCTACAATCCCTCGTGCGACTGCGCCTGCAAGATTCGTGTGCATGCTCGCTCGTCGATGTGGAACATGACCGTGTTCGACGCTTATGTGAACCTGCTCCGCACGCAGACGGAGGCAATGTCAGCCGCTATCGCAGGCGTAGACTCTATCTCTGTCCTGCCCTACGACAGCGTGTTCAAGACGCCCGACGAATTTTCGGAACGCATCGCACGTAATCAGCAGCTCTTGCTCAAGGAAGAGTGCCACTTCGACAAGGTGGTTGACCCCGCAGCGGGTTCCTATTACGTAGAAGTGCTGACGCAGTCGATGGCTGACGCCGCATGGAAGCTCTTCCTCGAAGTCGAGGACGAGGGCGGATTTGCCGCCGTAGCCAACACGGGCGAAGTGCAGAAGGCCATCAACGAGTCGAACAAGGCACGCAAGAAGCTCGTTGCCACGCGTCGCATCAGTCTGCTGGGCACGAATATCTTCCCGAACTTCACGGAGATGTCTGGCGACAAGATCGAAAAGAAAGAAGAGGGCACCGCCCACGGATGCGGTTGCAGCAAAGACGCCTCGATCGAGAAGCTCGACTTCTCTCGCGGTGCGTCGGAGTTTGAAATCCTGCGTCTGGCCACGGAGCACAGCGGCAAGCGCCCGAAAGTGTTCATGCTGACCATCGGCAACCTGGCCATGCGTCTGGCACGCTCACAGTTCTCGTCCAACTTCTTCGCTTGCGCAGGCTACGAGATCATCGACAACCTCGGTTTCGAGACCGTGGAGGCTGGTGTGAAGGCCGCTCGCGAGAAGAAGGCCGACATCATCGTGCTCTGCTCGAGCGACGACGAGTATGCCGTTCATGCCCCTGAAGCTTTCAAGCTGATCGACGGCAAGGAATTGTTTGTGGTGGCAGGTGCGCCTGCTTGCATGGAGGAATTGAAAGCTGCCGGCATCGAAAATTTCATTCACGTGAAATCGAACGTGCTGGAGACCTTGCAGATGTTTAACGCGAAACTTCTTTGATGGAAAGATCTTATGAGACCGAACTTTAGAAACATAGATATCAAGTCAGCCGGCTTTGTCGCTACGGATGCGACGGCCTGGGCAAAGTCCAACGGCATCACCGCCGACTGGAAAACACCTGAACAGATTCAGGTAAAATCCGTATACACGAAAGATGACCTCAACGGCATGGAGCACCTGCACTACGCTTCCGGTCTGCCGCCCTACTTGCGCGGCCCGTATAGCGGCATGTACGCCATGCGTCCTTGGACGATCCGCCAGTACGCCGGATTCTCCACGGCCGAGGAGTCGAACGCCTTCTATCGCCGTAACCTCGCTTCGGGTCAGAAAGGTCTCTCTGTAGCCTTCGACTTGCCGACGCACCGCGGCTACAACGCTGACAACCCCCGCGTGGTGGGCGACGTAGGTAAAGCCGGTGTGTCGATCTGCTCGCTGGAGGATATGAAGGTGCTTTTCGACGGTATTCCCTTGAGCAAAATGTCCGTATCCATGACTATGAACGGCGCCGTGTTGCCCGTCCTCGCGTTCTACATCAACGCCGGTCTGGAGCAGGGTGCTAAGCTCGAGGAGATGCAGGGAACGATCCAGAACGACATTCTCAAGGAGTTCATGGTGCGTAACACCTACATCTATCCGCCCGAATTTTCGATGCGCATTATTGCCGACATCTTCGAGTACACCTCGCAGAACATGCCCAAGTTCAACTCCATCTCCATCTCCGGCTATCACATGCAGGAGGCTGGCGCTACGGCCGACATTGAGATGGCTTACACCCTCTCGGACGGTATGGAGTACCTCCGCGCAGGTATCAACGCCGGTATCGACGTCGACGCCTTCGCTCCGCGTCTCTCCTTCTTCTGGGCTATCGGTATGAACCACTTCATGGAGATCGCCAAGATGCGCGCTGCGCGTATGCTTTGGGCCAAGATCGTGAAGAGCTTCGGCGCGAAGAATCCCAAATCGTTGGCGCTGCGTACACACAGCCAGACGTCGGGTTGGTCGCTTACGGAGCAGGATCCGTTCAACAACGTCGGCCGTACCTGTATCGAGGCCATGGCTGCTACGCTTGGACATACCCAGTCGCTCCACACGAATGCCCTCGACGAGGCCATCGCTTTGCCGACGGACTTCTCCGCACGTATTGCCCGTAACACGCAGATCTACATCCAAGAGGAGACGCAGATTTGCAAGGAGATCGACCCTTGGGCCGGTTCCTATTACGTAGAGACCCTGACGAACGAGCTCGTGCATAAGGGCTGGGCGCTGATCAAGGAAATCGAAAGCATGGGCGGCATGGCCAAGGCCATCGAGACGGGTCTGCCGAAAATGCGTATCGAGGAAGCCGCCGCACGTACGCAGGCTCGCATTGACTCGGGCGTGCAGACGATTGTCGGTGTGAACAAGTATCGCTTGGCTAAGGAAGCCCCGATCGACATCCTCGAGGTGGACAACCGCGCCGTGCGTGAGGAGCAGGAAGCACGCCTGAAGGAGTTGCGTGCTGAGCGTGACGAGGCCGCCGTACAGAAAGCGCTGGCCGACATCACCGAGTGCGTGAAGACGAAGAAGGGCAACCTGCTAGAGCTGGCCGTTAAGGCTGCCGGACTGCGTGCATCGCTCGGCGAAATCTCCGACGCGTGCGAGGCCGTGGTGGGACGTTATAAAGCAATCATTAGAACCATATCAGGCGTGTATTCATCAGAGACAAAGAACGACAGCGACTTCCAGCGTGCCTGCGAATTGGCCGAGAAGTTCGCCAAGAAGGAAGGCCGTCAGCCGCGTATCATGATCGCCAAGATGGGCCAGGACGGACACGACCGCGGCGCCAAGGTGGTAGCCACGGGCTATGCCGACTGCGGTTTCGACGTGGACATGGGTCCGCTCTTCCAGACGCCGGCCGAGGCTGCGCGTGAGGCGGTCGAAAACGACGTGCATGTGCTCGGCGTATCGTCGCTGGCTGCAGGTCATAAGACGCTCGTGCCGCAGGTGATCGAAGAGCTGAAGAAGCTCGGCCGTCCGGACATCCTCGTGATCGCCGGCGGTGTGATCCCCGCGCAGGACTACGACTTCCTCTACAAGGCCGGTGTGGCCGCCATCTACGGTCCCGGAACGTCCGTGGCTAAGGCTGCCTGCCAGATCTTGGAGATCCTCTTGGCAGAAGAGAATAAGTAAGACGAGAACGAGGGGGCATTTTCCCCCTTTCTCCGGTGCATATAGTCAGACAGGGACGGGCCCCAAGTGTGGGGTTCGCCCCTGTTTCGTTTTGTGGCTATAAGGCTTCTGAAAACGTTTGCAGCGGTGTTGCAAGTCCCACGAGAAACTTTTTGGCGTTTGCAACGGTGTTGCAAATCCTCCGAAAAACTTTTTGGCGTTTGCAACGGTGTTGCAAGAGTCCCGAAAAACTTTTTGGCGTTTGCAACGGTGTT
>CALHPT010000168.1 GCA_938036405.1 uncultured Tannerella sp. | reverse complement strand
GTTTTATCTTTCATAGATACTCCTTATTATATTTTGCTATGATTTCTAATTCCCAGAATCTACATCGTGAAGGGCAGTTCAGGTTCTGCTCGTACTTGATTTTGAATGACTTCCATAGTCGCTTGCCAATGTGCCACAATCATATCCCAATAATCAGGAGGGAAGTTTTCAATTGGTGTGCCCAGCGGAAAGTGACCTCGTATGTATGCAACTTTTTGGAGTTCTTCTTCCGTCACGTTGCCTTGCGTCATGAGGTCTGTCAAACTCTTTGGCAAGTTCGTGTGATATTGTCTAGGAGTTACCTGTGGTTCGCTAGGAGCTTCATTTTGAGGCTTTTCAGCCACCTGTGACATATCGAGAGGCAATTCTTCTTGAACTTGCTCAGGGGCTTGCTGAACAGCCTGCTGAGGCTCTGGAGCGACTGTCTGCGGTTGTGGCTGTTGTGTATGCACTTGCTGACTCGCAAAGATATGAGCGATTCCTGCATAATGGAACGGTAATTCATCTGGTAAACCATGTCGATTCTTAGCATCCCAAGCCGGTCGATGATTGGTATACATCACGCGCTCACCGCCCTGCGCCTTCTTCTTGCCGTTCTCGGCCGTCATGACTAAGGTTTTGTAATTGGCAAATAGAACCATGTCCGCCGACGAGTAATCCCAGCACACCGGACACCCCGAAGAAGATACCGACGAGCACCGGCACGATAATCGCCAACAGCGACGGGAAAAGCATCTCGCGTTGCGCGCCCTGCGTGGAGATGGCCACACAGCGGGCATAATCAGGCGTGGCATCGCCGGTCAGGATCCCCTTGATCTCGCGGAATTGTCGGCGCACTTCCTCCACCATCTTGCTGGCTGCACGCCCCACGGCGTTCATCGTCAGTCCGCAGAACAGGAAGGCCATCATGGAGCCAACGAAGACACCGATCAACACCTTCGGGTTCATCAAATCCACTTGATAGTAAGCCATAAAGTCGGGGATGGTGGCTTGTGCCACGTCGACGGTACGGCCTGCGATGTCGATAGTCGTTGTGCCGATATGTTGCAGACCGATTTTCACTTCCTCGATGTAGGAGGCCAAGAGGGCGAGGGCTGTCAGGGCGGCTGAGCCGATGGCGAATCCTTTGCCGGTAGCCGCCGTGGTGTTACCCAGGGCGTCGAGCACGTCGGTACGTTGGCGCACGTGTGGCTCGAGCCGACTCATCTCGGCGTTACCACCGGCATTGTCCGCGATAGGTCCGTAGGCGTCGGTGGCGAGGGTGATACCGAGTGTGGAGAGCATGCCGACGGCCGCGATGCCAATGCCATAGAGGCCGAGGCTGAGGTTATGCGCGGTGAGCAGGTTGGCCGTGTCGAAACCAGTGGCAAAGAGGAAGGCGAGGATGATGGCCACGGCGATCGTGATCACCGGAACGGCTGTGGAGATCATCCCCATGCCGAGGCCGGAGATGATGACCGTGGCGGGACCAGACTCCGCGCTGTGAGCAATCGTTTGCGTCGGTTTGTGAGAATGCGACGTGTAGTATTCGGTCGATTGGCCGATGATGAAACCTGCCACCAACCCGACGATCACGGAGCAGGAGAGGCCGGCCCAGTTCGGAATCTCGAGCAGATAGAGTATGCCGAAAGAGGCGGCAGCAATCAGGGCGGAGCTGAGGTTCACGCCGAAGCCGAGCGACTTGAGCAGCTGGCTCATGCCCGCTCCCTCCTTCGTTTTGACGGTGTAAATGCCGACGATGGAGAGAATGATGCCGACGGCAGCGATCAGCATGGGGGCAAAGACGGCCTTGGCCTGTACGTCGCCATCGTTATAGAAAGCAGAGGCTCCGAGTGCGGCCGTGGCCAGGATGGATCCGCAGTACGACTCGTAAAGATCAGCGCCCATACCGGCTACATCGCCGACATTGTCGCCTACGTTGTCCGCAATCGTCGCCGGATTGCGGGGGTCGTCCTCCGGGATCCCCGCTTCGACCTTCCCCACCAGATCGGCGCCCACGTCTGCGGCCTTCGTATAGATGCCGCCCCCCACGCGGGCGAAGAGTGCTTGCGTCGAAGCTCCCATTCCAAAGGTGAGCATGGTCGTCGTGATCACCACGAGCTTCTGGGGCCCAGTGGCGTCTACAAAGGCGTTGAGGATGAGGTACCAGACCGAGATGTCAAGTAGCCCCAAACCGACCACGGTAAGCCCCATTACTGCGCCAGATCGAAACGCGATCTTCAGACCAGAGTTGAGCGAGTTGCGCGCTGCGTTTGCGGTGCGAGCCGAGGCCGCGGTGGCTGTTTTCATTCCGATAAACCCGGCTAATCCGGAGAAGAATCCGCCGGTCAGGAAGGCAAACGGCACCCATGAGTTCTGCACATGAAAGCCATAGGCTAGTACTGCGAAAAACAACGCCAAGATAACAAAGACAATAGCGACAACTTTGTACTGTTGCTTCAGGTAAGCCATCGCGCCCTTCCGCACATGCTCTGCAATTTCTTGCATGGTGGGGGTACCTTCACTTTCTTTCCGCATTTGGCTGTAAAAGACGTAGGCAAACGCCAGCGCCAGAATCGCAGCCAATGGGACCATTACGAATAGTGTTTCCATAGGAGTGTAATGAGTTTACTATAATGTGTATGTATAAATTACTGCGCGAAAATAGCGTCTTCTTCTTTTGTGGTCCAAAGTTGTTTTCAGATTAAAATTATCGGCCCTCTTTGATCTCTAAAAGCGCTGTGCAATGGTCGCTGTCGGAGGAGTGAAAGGCGTCAGGGACGCTGGCCGAACACCTCAAAAGCTCATACCCGGCAATCTTCGCAGGCGGCCGCAGCCGCCCCGAGGCCTCGGAAAGTATCAAAACGCGCCGCTGAACGTTTCCGAGGGCTCGGAAAGCTCCAAAACACGCCGCTGAACGTTTCCGAGGCCTCGGAAAGCATCAAAACGCGTCGCTGAACGTTTCCGAGGCCTCGGAAAGCTCCAAAACACGTCGCTGAACGTTTCCGAGGCCTCGGAAGGGTCAAAACACGCCGCTGAAGGTTTCCGAGGCCTCGGATTGGATGAAACAAGTTGTTTGAAGCTTTCCGAGGGGGGGCGGGCCTCAGCGAAGTTTTGCCTAGTACATGTAGGGGCGCAACAGCCTGTCTGACGCCCCGAGAGAGGGGCCGCCCCTTTTCGTTTTCCCGCCATTACATTTGCCACCCTAAATTTTTCACTGATCAAACGAGACACAATGAAACACTCAAGAACAACCCTTCTACTGATGATGACCCTCACCGCAGCCCTGGCGGTGGCACAGAAGCCAACCCCCAACCTGAAGGATTACACCGACGGGAAGTATTCCCCCACCTCGAAAGGCTCCGACCTGCGGTCCCTGCCCGACGGCGAACACTACACGGCCATGGACAAGCTCGGCACAGCCATCGTGCGCTACGAATACCGCACCGGACGCGTCGTGGACACCCTCTTCAACACCCGCACCGCCCGCGAATGCGACTTCAAAAACTTCGAAGGCTACGAGATCAGCCCCAACGGACACCACATCATCGTCTGGCGTGAGTCGGACGAGATCTATCGCCACTCGCAGCGCTCCAAGGCTTACGATTACGACGTCCGCCGCAAGCTCATCAAACCCCTCAACGAGTCGGGCCGGAAGATCATGCTCCCCACCTTCTCGCCCGACGGACGCATGTGCGCCTACGTGGTGGACAACAATATTTGGATCAAGAAATTCGACTACGACACCGAGGTGCAAGTCACCCGCGACGGCGCCACGAACCGCATCATCAACGGCTCCACCGACTGGGTCTACGAAGAGGAGTTCGCCATGACTCGCATGATGACCTGGTCGGCCGATAGCCGCTTCCTGGCCTTCGTCCGCTTCGACGAGTCGGAGGTGCCCGAATACTCCATGCAGATCTATGGCGAGAAGACCTACTACCCGTCCTACTATAAATACAAGTACCCCAACACCGGCGACCGCAACTCCACCGTCTCGGTGCACGCCTACAACATCGAGACGAAGGACACGAAGACCATCCCCGTGCCCCTCGACGCCGACGGCTACATCCCCCGCATCGAGTTCACCACCGTCCCTGACCAGCTGGCCGTGATGACCTTCAACCGCCACCAGAGCCTCTTCAGCATGTACTTCGCCAACCCCGCCAGCGGCGTCTGCAAGCTCATCTTGAAAGACGAAAACACGCGCTACATCAACCCCGAATGGGTGCGCACCCTGCGCTTCAATAAGAACGGCTTCCTCTACGTCAGCGAGCGCGACGGCTACGCCCACATCTACCAGTACGCCCCCACCGGCGTGGAGCAGCGTCAAGTGACGCGCGGCAACTGGGACGTCACACGCCTGATCGGCCTCGACGAAGCCACGAACACGGTCTACTTTGAAGCCGCCGACGAGAGTCCTCTCCGCCGCTCCGTCTGCCGCGTCGATGCCAAGGGCGTCAAGACAAACCTCTCCAAGCTCCCGGGCACGAACGCAGCCACCTTCAGTAAGAACTACGCCTACTATGTGCTCCGTCACTCCTCGTCCACCACGCCCACCATCGCCACGCTGCACGAGACAAAGAGCGGCAAGGAGCTGCGCACCCTGCAAGACAATGCCGAGCTCCGCGAACGCCTCGCCAAGCTCTCCTACGCCCCGAAGGAGTTCTTCACCGTCCGCACAGCCGACGGCGTGGAGCTGAACGCCTGGATGGTGAAGCCGGCCGACTTCGACGCGAAGAAGAAATACCCCGTGCTGATGACGCAGTACAGCGGCCCCAACTCGCAGTCCGTGCTCGACCGCTTCGAGTTCGGTTGGGAGGAATGCCTCGCCGCACACGGCGTGATCACCATCTGTGTGGACGGCCGCGGCACAGGCGCTCGGGGCGAAGAGTTCCGCAAGTGCACCTACCTGAAGATGGGCGACCTCGAGTCGAAGGATCAAGTGGCCGCCGCTAAGGCCCTGGCCAAGCAGTTCCCCTTCATCGACGCCTCACGGATGGCCATCTGGGGCTGGAGCTTCGGCGGATACAACACGCTGATGAGCATGAGTGTCGGCGAAGGCACCTTCAAGGTGGGCATCGCCGTGGCTCCCCCGACCGATTGGCACTATTACAACACCATCTACACCGAGCGCTACATGCGCACGCCGAAAGAGAACGCCGAGGGCTACGCGCTCACCTCGCCCATCAAGCTGGCCGAGAAGCTCACCGGCAAGTTGCTCCTCATCCACGGCACAGCCGACGACAATGTGCACTTCATGCAGACGATGGATTATGCCGAGACACTCGTCCAGCTCGGCAAGCAGTTCGACATGCAGGTCTATAAGGATCGCAACCACTTCATCATGGGTGGCAATACCCGCCTTCACCTCTACACGCGGATGACGGACTTCATCCTCGAGAATCTCTGATGGCTACCGCGCACGTTCGCAAGCCCGACTGGCTGAAGGTCCGCCTGAGTGGCAACGACGACTTCCGTCGGACGAAGGAGATCGTCGAGTCACACGGCCTGCACACGATCTGCACCAGCGGCAAGTGTCCCAACCAAGGCGAATGCTGGAGCCGCGGCACAGCCACGTTCATGATCGGTGGCGACATCTGCACCCGCTCCTGCCGCTTCTGCAACACCCTGACGGGCCGCCCCCATCCGCTCGACCCCACGGAGCCAGACCACGTGGCGATGAGCATCCGCCTGATGGGTCTCCGCCACGCCGTCATCACCTCCGTCGACCGTGACGACCTGCCCGACCTCGGCGCCCGCCACTGGGCCGTCACCATCCGCCGCATCAAGGAGCTGAATCCGCATACGACGGTAGAGGTGCTCATCCCCGACTTCCAGGGTCGCACGGAGCTTGTCGACGAGGTGATCGCGGCCGAGCCAGAGGTGATCTCGCACAACCTTGAGACCGTCCGCCGCCTGACGCCCAGCGTGCGCAGCGCTGCGAAGTACGACGTCAGCATGTGCGTGCTTCAGCACATCGCCTCGCGTAACGTCCGCGCCAAGACAGGCATCATGGTCGGCCTCGGCGAGACCATCGCGGAGGTGGAGGAGCTGATGGACGATGCGCACGCCGTCGGTGTCGACGCGCTCACCATTGGGCAATACCTCCAGCCCTCGCGCAAGAACCTGCCCGTCACGGAGTACGTCACGCCCGAGCAGTTCGAGGCCTACCGCCTGACGGCGCTCGCTAAGGGCATCCGTTCGGTCGAGAGCGCGCCGCTTGTGCGTTCGTCGTACCATGCCGAGCGTGTCTTGGGTGTGGATATCTGCTGAGTGCGTTGCACGAATGATTATGAGGGGGTGTCCTGCTTACGCGGGGCACCCCCTTTTTGTTCCGCCGAACCGTGGACGATCGAGCATAGATCATTGGCGTGTAAACAAATCCCCCAGCCTCGGTGTTATTCCGATAACGAACGGATTTTATAGCCCATAACCAGAGAGAGAGGAGAGGAAGACAATGGATCGCATCGCACGCATAAAGGACAGCTTGGATATACGTCACGGCCTGAACAATCAAGTCGTCGGTTTGACGCCGCTCTTGCTGCTGGTGGTGCTGAACTACACGTACACCTATCTCATCTCCTACCTCATCTCCTCCGCCGTGTGCCTCGTCGGGCTTATCGTCTTTTGGGGGCCGGTACGTCGCCGACGCTACCAGTTCATGCTCCTGCCCACAGCCGTCGCACTGGCGCTTTACTCGCTCTTCTTCGTCCTTCAGTTGGGCAACATGCTGGCCGACTATTCGCCGCTCGTCACGGAGTGGTTGCTCGTGGTCGTACTCTCCAGCATCAGCACCATGCAACGCGTCATCGTTGGGCGTGTACGCCGCTCGCGTCGCCCCGCCCTGCGTCGGACGCGCCTCCGCACAGCCCTCAACGAGTTCTTTTTCGTGGCCCGTATCACCCAGAACGCCTACACGATTCACCTCTTCATCATCCTCTTTTATAAGATCCTCCCCGAGGCCGACCAAACGCTTCGTCTGGAGCAGCTGTTGCAGCGTGAGTTCTTGCTGGCCATCAGTCTGGGGCTGATGCTTTACGAGCAGATCCGCCTCTCGATGATGAAGCGCGGCCTGGCTGAGGAGGCGTGGTTGCCCGTGGTCGATGTGAAGGGACACGTTATCGGGCGCGTGGCCTACTCCGTCAGCCTTAGCGCTGAGGCACGCCACTATCGCCACCCCGTGGTGCGCATCGCCGTCATGCATCGCGGCATGCTCTACCTCTCCCGCCGCGATGCCGACCGTGTCGTCTCGCCCGAGGCGATCGATCATCCCTTCTGCGCGCCCATCCTCTTCGGCCACACCCCCGAGCAGACCGTCCGCGACTTAGTCGGGCGCAACCTCTTCGGCAAGTCCGATCTCAAGCCCCGCCTACTCATCCGCTACGCCTTCGATAACGAGCGCGTCAGCCGCCTCGTCTCGCTCTACGTCATCCACCTCCGCTCCGAGTCCACCCTCGACGACTACACCCGCGACCGCGAGGGTAAGCTCTGGACTACGCAGCAGATCGAGGACAATCTTCGCCAAGGACTTTTCAGTGAATACTTCGAACAGGAGTACCCCTACCTCCGTCAGACGGCCCTCCAAGCCGAACAGTATCTTGCTGCCGCGGCCGTCAATCTCACCCCTCCCGCCGAGGACACTGAGCTGTCGCCTGCCCCCGAAGGTGCCGCTGTGCACGGGGTATAGGTGGCTCTGCCCCCCATCCATACGCAAGCAGGCCGTACAACAAAGAATGGCCGGGTACATGATGAGGAAATCCCTCACATGTACCCGGCCATTTTCCGCTTAGAAACCGACTTACCGCTTCACACTCCCGCTTCGGTTGCCCAACTCAATCACTTCCATGTCGCGCACCTCGGTACCGTCGATGACGAAGCGCAGCAGGGTGCGCACAGTGTGGAATCCGCTGATACCCGCCGCACCGGGATTGAGGCAGAGGCACTCGAGGTGTTTGTCGTACATCACGCGCAGGATATGCGAGTGGCCGCAGACGAAGACGCGGGGCCGCGCGGCGTAGAGTTCGGCACGGATCGCGGGATCGTAACGCCCGGGGTAACCGCCGATATGGGTCATCATCACCGAGACTTGCTCCACGTCGAAGCGCAACGTCCGCGGATACATCTGCCGCACGGGGTAGCCGTCGATGTTGCCGTACACCGCCCGGAGTGGGCGGACGGCCGTGAGCCGCATCGCCACGTCGGCCGACCCGATGTCGCCCGCATGCCATATCTCATCACACTCGGCGAAATACTCCGCATACTTCTCGTCCCACCAGCCGTGGGTGTCTGATATCAATCCGATCTTTTTCATGGAGAGGTGCTGTCCGACTTACGCGTGTACGATTAGGAGTAGATCTCGGCCGTGGCGTAATGGAAAGCCAACTCGTAGTCACCTAACAAGGCTGCGGGCGGTGGGGTATCGAGTGATTCTTTTACCGTGGCGATGGCGTCGCGGATACTCTGCTTCACTTCCGCTGCCGTACGCCCCATGCCATAAATGCCGGGCACGTTTTCAGCATACGCTCCATATGTGCCGTCGTCGGCACGCTCGATGATGATACTTATTGTTCCCATGTCTTTTACTTTTCTCTTTTGTTTATCGCTATGAAGTGGAGGGCTTAGAGTCCCATATCCTTTCTCAATTTCAGTTCCAATCCTTTGGGTATTTCAGCACTCCCATGATTTGGAATGGCTACTTGGATGCCATTTTTCCCGTATATCTCATGGCTTCCTTTTCCTCTGCGAATAAAGATCCATCCTTTCCGTTTGATCTCTCTGATAAACTCACTCGATTTCATCTCCACCCCTGTTCTTTACAGCAAAGGTAGATCGATTCCGCTTTACGATTATGAATTGTCTGTGGACGCATGTTGTGAGATCTGCTCATGGACGAGCTTCGTGAATGCTTGTTCGGATACTTTCATTTCTCTCTTGAGGGTTGTTTACCCATTAGACGCACCCCACGTGGGGAAAACTACAAGGGGCGAAGGAAAAAAATGCAGCGCGGGGAGCGCAAGACCTCATAAAGGTTTCTGCGCCCCCCGCTTCTCATAGGTGCTCTGGGGATGACTGCCCTGCGATCACTCCTTTACGGCGTCCGGCTCTGTCTGATTGATGATCGAGCGGCCCTTCGGCTTCACGCCGCCCTCGTTGCCCGGATGACTGGGCGTGGGGGGCGTCACCTGCCCCTCGTTGAAGACGTTTTTCTCCTCGATGACGAATCGGTTCCGCTGGCGAATGTTGTCGTTCGCCTCGGGTAGCGACGGATACTGCCTCTCCGTGTGTTCCGATCGGGTGTTGGGGTAATAAGGCTCGGGCAGGTCGTCCTTGCTGCACGACGAGAGCGTGGCGAGCAGCATCAGCGCTACGCAAACGGCCGGCACACGCACCGCCTGCAGTCGCTGCCATCCGTACACCGCTGCCCCCACGAAAGGCACAGCCAGGATCATCGCCGCCATTCCCATCCGATAGCTCGCGCGGCGTCCGCGGGCATGCTTCATCAAATCAATCATCGCTACGGTATCCATTGCCAACATCATCGACCATACGGCCGGGGTCCAAACTTGTGTTTCCATCTTACTTGTCTTTTTGTTTTTGAATGAATTGTATGTGCTATCTCTTTGTTTTCTGTCGTTACACCCGTTAGACGCAGCCCTATCGGGAAAAGCTACACATCCGGGGTGTCTTTTTTTGACACCGCAAAGATGAAGTGGCTCCAGAAGCCGCATGGTTAGCCGTCAGTTAGTCTATGTTACCGGAATGTTAGAAGTGATTTTGCCCCCTTCCGACCCTCGGGGCGGCATTCCTCCGCTTGTCTTGAAGCCGAACGAGACCTCGAGAGGCATTTTCCCACCCGTATTGAAACCAAATGAGGCCTCGAGAGGCTTTCCCCCACCCGTCTGGATGCCATCCGAGGCCTCGGAAAGTTTCAGCCGCCCGTCGGGGAGCCAAACGCGACCGTTTATGGAATGTTTTTATACTGAAAAGCGCTAATTTACACTGTAAGTGTCATGCTTTTAATGTGAAAAGCAAATGATTACGGTATAAGTAAAATGCTTTCAATGTAAAAGCCTATTGTTTACGACGTAAATCGTGAGTTTTTAGAGTAAAAGGCGATGATTTACGCTGTGATTAGATAGATTTCAATATGAAAGCATATAATTTACGCTGTAATTTGAGCGTTATCACTCTAAAATCATATTGATTACGACGTAAGTGTAGACTTGTTATAGTAAAAGCATGACGCTTATAGCGTAAATTATGCGTTTTCACAGTAAAATCATACTGATTACTGTGTAAGTAATCGATGATCACTGTAAAAGCATCTAATTAACGGTCAATTCTGGCTCCCCGACGCGTGGCTGAGGCTTTCCGAGCCCTCAGACGACGCCCCGACGCGTGGCTGAGACTTTCCGAGTCCTCGGATGGGATCCAGACGAGTGGGCGAATGCCTCTCGAGGTCGCGTTTGGCTTCAAGACAAGTGGCGGAAGTCTGCATCGACCATCGCCCCGCTGCCGCCACTGGGGATTTGCCCTATTTTTACCCCCACTTAAAAACCAACACATAAACACCTTATGAGTACGATCAAAGAGTATATCAAAGAGAACGAGCCACGCTTCGTCGAGGAGTGGTTCAGCCTGTTACGCATCCCGTCCGTCAGCTCGCAGACGGAGCACAAGGCCGACATGGGCCGCTGCGCCGAACGTTGGCGCGAACTGTTATTATCGTCCGGAGCCGACCGCGCCGAGGTGATGCCCACCGGCGGCAATCCGGTGGTCTACGCCGAGCGCATCGTGTCGCCCGACCTGCCCACGGTGCTCGTCTATGGGCATTACGACGTCATGCCCGCCGAGCCGTTAGAGCTCTGGCAGAGCGAGCCGTTCGAGCCCACCATTCGCGACGGACGCGTCTATGCCCGCGGCGCCGACGACGACAAGGGCCAGGCCATGATCCAGGCCAAAGGCTTCGAGACGGCCCTGCGCGCAGGCGCGGTGCATTGCAACGTGAAGTTCATCCTCGAGGGCGAGGAGGAGGTCGGGTCGGAATCGCTCATCGCCTTCTGCAAGACGCACGGCGAGCTGCTCCGGGCGGACGTGATCCTCGTCTCGGACACCAGCATGGTGAGCGCCGAGACGCCCTCGCTGACCACCGGGTTGCGCGGGCTGTCGTACTGGGAGATCGAAGTGACCGGCCCCAACCGCGACCTCCATTCGGGCCACTTCGGCGGCGCCGTGGCCAACCCGATCAATGCGCTCTGCAAGCTCATCGCCAGCGTCACCGACGCGGACGGGCGCATCACCCTGCCGCACTTCTACGACGATGTGGCCGAGCTGACCCCCGACGAGAAGGCGATGATCGCCCGTGTGCCCTTCGACGAGGAGGCCTACAAGCGGGCCATCGACGTGGACGAGGTGTTCGGCGAGAAGGGCTACTCCACGCTCGAGCGCAACAGCTGTCGGCCGTCGTTCGACGTCTGCGGCATCTGGGGCGGCTACACGGGCGAGGGCTCAAAGACGGTCCTGCCGTCGAAGGCTTACGCCAAGCTGTCGTGCCGCCTCGTGCCGCATCAAGATCCGGAGCGCATCACGCGCATGATGATCGATTACTTGCAAGCGGCTGCCCCGACGGGCGTCCGGGTGAAGGTCGACTTCAAGCACAGCGGCGAGCCCTACGTCTGCCCCATCGATCTGCCGGCTTACAAGGCCGCCGAGGCTGGTTTCACGATCGCCTTCGGCAAGCAGCCCTTGGCCGTACGCCGTGGCGGCAGCATCCCCGTCATCCCCGCGTTTGAGAAGATCCTCGGCCTGAAGACGGTCCTCATGGGCTTCGGTCTGGAGCGCAACGCCATCCACTCGCCCAACGAGAGCTTCGGCCTTGACATGTTCCGCATCGGCATCGAGGCCGTGGCCGAGTTCTACAATCACTATAGATAAATGTGCTGCGGTCAAGCCTCTTTGATGGCGGAGCCTCCCTGCTCCCTCCTCCTTTTCTTCCCTTGATGGAAGAAAAGGAGGCAAAAGAAGATCAAGGCTACGGGCGTTCGGGCTGAAAGCCGCGCCGCGGACGCTGAAATCCGAAAAACTTGCTTCGCTTCGGACATTCGGATTTCCGAGCGCGTCCCTGCGACACGTCTTTCCGGGCGTCCTCCGCCCTATGCCGATCCGGACACGCAAAGAGAGGTGGACATCGCACGATAAGATTGAAATACCCTCGTGGGAGGGTAGGAATAGAGCTACTTTTCACTCCCCCTCACTACTTCTAACTACTTACTTATGACAAGCAGCATACTGATCCGGTCCGTCGAATGGCAAGGTCGTCCGACGGACCTTTTTATAGAAGGCAACACCATCGCGCGCATCGCCGAGACGATCGACGCCCCCGAGGCGGACACCGTGATCGACGGCCGCGGCAAGGCCCTCATCCCCGGACTCATCAACGCCCACACGCACGCCGCCATGACGCTCTTCCGCGGCTATGGCGACGACATGCCGCTCATGCAGTGGCTCGAGCAGGCCATCTGGCCCAACGAGGCGAAGCTGACGCACGAGGACGTCTATTGGGGCGCCAAGCTGGCCTGTGTCGAGATGCTCCGTAGCGGTACGACGACCTTCTTCGACATGTATCACAAGCTCGACGCCACGGCCGAGGCTGTCCAAGAGATGGGTCTCCGTGCCGTGCTTTGCGAGGCCTGTTTCGATCACTTCCGACCCGAAGAGGCCGAACGCAGCCGCCGCCACATCACGCGTCGCTACGCCACGCCTCCGCCTTATGGCCCGCGCGTCCGCTACGCCCTCGGCCCGCATGCCATCTACACGGTCTCCGGCGAACTGCTGCAATGGTCGGCCGACTTTGCCCGCGATCACGACACCCTCATCCACCTCCATCTGGCCGAGACGACCGTCGAGACCGAGCAATGCCTCGCGCGCTTCGGGCAGACGCCTGTCCGCTATCTGCACAGCCTGGGCATCCTCTCCCCACGGCTCGTCATTGCGCACGGCCTCTACGTCGATGAGGAGGAGATCCGCATCCTGGCCGATCATGGCGTCAAGGTGGTGCACAACCCGGCGTCGAACATGAAGCTGGCCTCGGGCTATCGCTTCCACTTCGACGAGATGCGCGCCGCAGGCATCACCGTCGGGCTGGGCACGGACGGCTGCTCGTCGTCGAACAACCTCGATATGGTCGAGGCCATGAAGCTGGCATCACTGCTCGGCAAGTCGTGGCGCGGCGATCCCGAGGCTGTCACGTGCGACGCCATCTTCCACGCCGCTACGGCTGCCGGTGCTGACATCCTCGGCCTCCGCGCCGGTCGCATCGCCGAGGGCTACTTGGCCGACCTCTGCCTTATCGACCTCCGTCAGCCCGCTTTCGCCCCGAACCACAACTTCATCTCGAACCTCGTCTACGCCGCCAATGGCAGCTGCGTGGATACGGTCATCTGCGACGGTCGCGTGCTGATGCGCGACAAGCATGTGCCGGGCGAGGAGGAGATCATGGAGCGCGCCTCACGTGCGGCCTACGATCTGATGTGCCGAGGCGGTAAGCAGGCGTAACCAGCCCCCTATTCCCCCCAAAAAAGAAGGACCGGAAGCGCGGCGATTATTTGCGCTTCCGGTCCTTTTGTTTTCCGGTCTGTGGGCCTCTCAGTCGAGTTACTTAGCCGGGGCCTCCTGCTGTTCAGCGGGCTGTTGCTCGGCGGGCTGCTGCTCGGCCGACTGTTGCGGTTGCTGCTGCGAGCCGAAGTCGGGGCCTACGGCGTTCGGATCTACGGGCACAGCGTCGTTCACCTGCTGCTGGATCTCGGACTCCTGTTGGCTCTTCTGTTGGTTGTCGCCTTTGGGGATGAACGAAGCGATGACAACGCTCAGCACGGCTACACCGCCGGCCAATCCCCAGGTCGCCTTCTCGAGGAAGTCGGTCGTCTTGCGGACGCCCATGATCTGGTTCGACGAGGAGAATCCGGAGGCCAACCCTCCGCCTTTCGAGTTTTGCACCAGCACGATCAGAATGAGGAAGATCGATGCCAGGAAAATCAAGATGGATAAAAATACGTACATGCGATTCTATTGTTTTTGAAATGAATAATCTGTGATGCTCTCTTTTTCGGGCGGCAAAATAAATGTAAGAAAGCGGGGGAAGCAACACCCCGCTATACTTCTATGACCGTTTGCTGTGCGCGATCAGCTTCTCCAGGAAGCGGATCTGATCCTCGAAGTAGATGTTCTTCTCCGGGTGCTTCTCGCTGAGGCTGCGGATAATCTCCAGCGCCTTGGCGTAACGCTTCTGGCGGATGTAGACGTGTGCCAGCGTCTCGGTGAAGAAGGAGGTGTCCGCCGTCTGCTCGGTCGGCTTGGGGGCGGGAGCGGGTGGCGTCGGCTCGTTGACGGCGCGTTGCAGGCGACGCTTGTCGAGGCGTTCGCTGCCGTGCGCAATGAAGGAGTCGATGAGGTCTTGGTGGCGCATCTTAGGCTCAGCGACGGGTTCGGCGGGCGGCTCCGCGTCGGTGTCGACGGTGAGCCAACGCAGATAGTCGGTCGAGGCGGAGGAGTCGAAGGCGCCGTGGGCCTCGTCCGTCGTGGGACGGCGCGCGGGGGCGGCGTCGGCCGTGTCCTTGAGACGGGCCTCGTCCTGGAGCAACAGGAAGAGGCGCGCGCGGTCGGGTACACCGACGGCCATGCGCTCCAGCTCGCCCTTGAGTCGGAGGTCACCCGTGAGGGCGAGGTTCTTGAGGTAAAGCATCCGCGCTGCGTGGAAGCAGGGGAAGGCCTCCACGATCCGCGCCAGCTCGGGCAGCGTGGCAGCCGTGAGCAGTGCGGGGCGGTCGATGTAGCGATAGAATTCTTCGCGGGTCATGGGGGTGAGGGTTACCAGTCGGCTACGGTGGCGTTGTAGATCTGATTGACGAGGTCGTCGATGATCTCGCGACAGAGTTGCTCCTGCACCTGATCGATGGTGCGTGAGTTCTCAAACTCCTTGTACGACGAGAAGGTCTGCTCGAAATCCTTGTCGGGATTCACGCGGTTCGTGTAGCGCACGCGGACGGTGACGGTCAGGCGGGTCAGGGCGGCCAAGGCTCTGTTCGCATCCTCGCGCACGGCCTGCGGCGTCAGCTCGTAGCCCGTGATCTCGCCCTCGAGGTCCAGCGTACCGTTCTCGCGCAGCATTTGGAGCTTGGTCTGGCGGACGAACTTGTCCTTGAGCTCGTCCGTGAAGCGTTGTGCCAGCGGACCGTAGACGAGGGGCGCCATGTTGGAGAAATCCTTGATGGAGATGGAGCGCACCTGCGTATAGTCGATCGACGTGCCACTAAACTGATACGAGATGGAGCAGCCGCCCAGGAGGATCACCCCCACGACGGCCGCCAGTATCTTATAGATAGATGTGTGCATATTCCATTATGAATAGAGGGCTTTGGAGAGTGGCGCAGATACGCCGCTATATGAGGCCCTAGTCCAGACCATACTCCTTGATCTTACGATAGAGCGTCCGCTCCGAGATGCCCAGATCAGACGCCGCCGCCTTTCGCCGGCCACCATGTCGCTCCAGTGCGCGACGGATCATCTGTCGCTCCAGATCGCCGAGCGCCATCGGCTCCTCGATCTCTTCGGCCTCCTCGACCGTCTCCGCCTCGTGCACCGGCCGCGGCTTGGGGGCGACGTACGGCACGGGCTGCGGTTCCACGGGCACGGCCGTCTGTATGGCGCCGCCCATGATGTCGTGCACCAGCTTCTTGAGCTCGGTGACGTCTTTCTTCATGTCGAAGAGCACCTGATAGAGGATCTCGCGCTCGCTCGAGAAGAGCTTGCCGTCCTCCTGCGGCCGGCTGACGGGCACGGGTAGGTGCGTGGCCTCGATGTTGGGCAGGTAGGGGCGCAGGCGATCGGCGTTGATGGTGCGTTCGGGCTCGAGGATGGAGAGGCGCTCGGTGACGTTCTTCAGCTCGCGCACGTTGCCGGGCCAGCGGTAGGTGAGGAGCAGCTGGCGGGCGTCGTCCTCCAGCCGGATGGCCGGCACGCGGTACTTCTCGGCCGCGTCGCTGGCGAACTTGCGGAAGAGGAGCAGGATGTCGTCGCCGCGGTCGCGCAGCGGGGGGATGACGATGGGCACCGTGTTGAGGCGGTAATAAAGATCCTCGCGGAAGCGGTTGTGAGCCACGGCATCGACCAGGTTCACGTTCGTGGCGGCCACGATGCGGACGTTCGTCTTGAGCACCTTCGAGGAGCCGACTTTGATGAACTCGCCGCTCTCCAGCACGCGCAGCAGGCGTGCCTGCGTCGGGATGGGCAGCTCGCCCACCTCGTCGAGGAAGATGGTGCCGCCGTCGGCCACTTCGAAGTAGCCCTTGCGGTCGGCCAGGGCGCCGGTGAAGGACCCCTTCTCGTGCCCGAACAGCTCCGAATCGATTGTGCCCTCGGGGATGGCGCCGCAGTTCACGGCGATGTATGCCCCGTGTTTGCGGGGGCTATTTTGGTGGATGATCTGCGGGAAGTTTTCCTTGCCCACGCCGCTCTCGCCCGTGATCAGCACGGAGAGGTCGGTGGGGGCCACCTGCATCGCCACGTCGATGGCGCGGTTGAGCGTCGCATCGTTGCCGATGATCCCGAAGCGCTGCTTGACTTGTTGTATGGATTCTTCTTTCATCATGTGTGGTGTATATTCTGTCAGTTTTGCCTGACAAAATTACAACATGCCCCTCAAACCGACTGCGTTCAGGGCAACCGCATCAAAAACTGGCTTCCCCACAATTCGTTTGGCTCCGCGAAGTTTGGCCGGGGGTATGTAGGGGTGGGCGCACACTGCGACGACGCTGTGCAAGGGTTGCATGGTCGTTTCACACACTGTGAAAGGGCTGTGCAAGGGTTGCATGATCATTTCGGAGACTCCGAAAAGGGTGTGCAAGGGGTGTATGATCATTTCGGAGACTCCGAAAGGGGTGTGCAAGGGGTGTATGGTCATTTCGGAGACTCCGAAAAGGCTGTGCAAGGGGTGTATGGTCATTTCGGAGACTCCGAAGGGGCTGTGCAAGGGTTGCATGATCATTTCGGAGACTCCGAACGGGGTGCGCCGCGTGGGCCGCTTATCTTTGTCCACACGAAACCACCTAAAAAAAGAACCACTTATGCATACCCATCATCATCACCACCACGAACACGATCACGACTGTGATCACGCGCACAGTCACGGCCACGCGCACCACCATCACCATCACGGGGCCGACATGAAGGGGCGCAAACTGCTCTGGGCAACGGCGCTGAACTTCTCGATCACGCTCGTGCAGATCGTCGGCGGACTCGTCTCGAACAGCCTCTCGCTGCTCTCCGACGCGGTCCACAACCTGGGCGATTCGTCGGCCATCTTCATCGCCTTCCTGGCCGGCCGACACGCCGAGAAGCGCCCCGACCTGCACAAGACGTTTGGCTACAAACGCTCCGAGATCCTGGCGGCGCTCTTCAACGCCGTGGCGCTGATCGTCATCTGCATTTTCCTCTTCGTTGAGGCTTACGAGCGCTTCCGCAACCCTGAGCCGATCCGTGGCGGCGTGATGCTGATCGTGGCCACGTTCGGGCTGCTGGCCAACCTGATCGCGGTCGTCATGCTGCACCGCGACCGGGAGCACAACCTGAACATCCGCGCGGCTTACCTGCATCTGCTCGGCGACACGCTCTCGTCCGTGGCCGTCATCCTGGGCGGCATCGCCATCTGGATTTGGAAGTTGTATTGGCTTGACCCGCTGATCACCGTCGCGGTGGGCGTCTACATCATCTGGCACACGTGGGGCATCGTCCGCCAGACGGTCGACATCCTCATGCAGGCCGCGCCCGAGGGGGTGGACATTCACGCCGTGCAGGGGCGCACGGAGGACATGGCCGAGGTTAAGGACATGCACCACCTCCACATCTGGAAGATGGACGACGAGCATATCCACCTCGAGGCGCACATCAACCTCTGCGAAGATCTGCCGCTCTCGGACGCGCAAGCCATCGGCCGACGCATCGAGGAGATGCTGCGCACGGAGTTCGGCATCAGTCACGTTACCCTACAGCTGGAGAACGAGGGCTGCCGCCCGCAGTGCAGCCTGATTCAGGCGTGAGGGGCGGCAAAAAGCCAAAAAGAAAATGCCGGGTACAAGTAGTGGTTTGTACTCGGCATTTTTTGCTTGTAGACCGTACTGCCTCAGTAGATCCCCCGTCGGTTCAGCTCCTCGCGGTATCGGCGGGCGTTCTCGTTGTGCTCGGCCAGGGTGGAGGCGAAGTTGTGACGGCCGGAGAAGTCCTCGCGGGCACACATGTAGATGTATTCGTGCTGGGCATAGTGGAGGACGGCGTCGATGGCCGTGATCGACGGCACACGCAGGGGGCCGGGCGGCAGGCCGGGGTAGAGGTAGGTGTTGTAGGGTGAGTCGACGTCCTTGTGGCGGTCCAGAACACGTTGAAGGGCAAAGTCGCCGACGGCGTACTTCACCGTGGGGTCGGCCTGGAGGAGCATGCCGCGGTAGAGGCGGTTGAGGTAGAGGCCGGCGATGGTCGGATACTCGTCCGGGACGGCCGATTCCTCCTCAACGATGGAGGCCAGGATGGAGACTTCCACGGGCGTGAGGCGGATCTGCTCGGCGCGGTTGCGACGCGCCTCGGTCCAGAAGGCGTCGTATTCGCGCTTCATGCGGCGCAGCAGCTTGTCGGCCGGGATGTTCCAATAAACCTCGTAGGTGTTGGGGATGAACATCGCCTTGATGGTCTCTGGCGTGAAGCCCAGGTTGGCGCAGTAGGTGCTATCGTCCAGAAGCGACTCGATGGCGGGGGCGTCGACCATGAGCTGATCGGCAAGCCGCTCGGAGAGGTCGTGCTTGAGGCGGACGTTCTGGAAGGTGATGCGGACGGGCGACTGGTTGCCGCGGCGCAAGTCGAGCAGCAGGTCGAGGTTGTTCATGCCCGGGCGGACGGCGTAGCGGCCCGTGGGCATGCGGCGATCGGCGTAGCGCAGCGCATGTGCGGCGAGTCGGAACGTCTCCATCTGGCGGCATCCGGCCGAGTCGGTGAGCTGTCGGCAGAGGCCGTCGAACGTCTCGTCGGGGCGGATGTAGACGTAGGCCGTGCCACGCGCTGGGGCGAAGTTGGGGGCCAAGAGCAGGTAGGCGCCGCCTCCACCGCCGATGACGAGTAGGAGGAGCAGGAGGGTGATGACAACTTTCTTAATCATCTGTACGCAGAGACTTCAGGAGTTTGATTTCGGCCGCATAGCCGTCCAGCTCGTTCGGCGTCTCGAGGTTGAAGGGCAGGTGGCGCAGGGCCGGGTGATTGATGACACGCGTGAGCGCCTCAAGGCCGATGTTCCCCTCGCCGATCTTGGCGTGGCGATCCTTGTGGCTGCCGAGTGTGTTGAGGCTATCGTTGAGGTGGATGGCGCGGAGTCGGTCGAGGCCGATCACACGATCGAATTCGGCGAGGACCTCGTCGAGGTGATGGACAATGTCGTAGCCGCCGTCGAAGATGTGGCACGTGTCGAGGCAGACGCCAAGATGATCGCTTAGCTCCACCCGGTCGATGATGGCGCGCAGCTCCTCGAAGGTGCGTCCGACCTCGCTACCCTTTCCGGCCATTGTCTCGAGCAACACTGTGGTGCGTTGTTCAGGGCGAAGGATCCGGTTGAGCATCTCGACGATGAGGTCCGTACCCGCCTCGACGCCCTGCTTGACGTGGCTGCCGGGGTGGAAGTTGTAGTAGTTGCCGGGCACATACTCCATGCGCCGCAGATCGTCGGCCATCGTTTCGGTGGCGAAACGACGGATATTAGGATCGGCGGCGCAAGCGTTGAGCGTGTAGGGCGCATGGGCGACGATCTCAGCGATGTCGTGTTCGGCAGCCAGCTGTAGGAAGGCTGCGACGTCGCCCTCGTCGATGGCTTTGGCACTGCCACCGCGCGGGTTACGGGTGAAGAACTGGAAGGTGTTAGCGCCGACGGATACGGCGGCTTTGCCCATGGCGAGGAAGCCTTTAGAGGCAGAGAGGTGACAACCGATTCGAAACATATTACAAGTCGTTATGTGGGGTTATGCGGCTGTGCCGCGGGTTGTAGAGGGCTTGCGGGCGTTCGGTAGTTAAACGTAACACGCCCGCAAGACCATTACCGCACCAGCTTCAAGATCTCGCACGGCTCAGATGTGCCGAAGGTCTTGACGATCTCGAAGCTGCCGGGATATTTGGTAGATATAAACCAAGCGTAGCGGTGAATATTGTTGATGTACTGCCCCGTGTTGCGTGTCGGGTCTACGCGTAGCTGGGCCAGAAGTAGGTAGGTGACGTGTTGCTCCTTGAGCAGGCGCAGCATCATGTCCGGGTCGTAGATACGGACGTCTGCAGTTTGGCATTGAGCGATGGTCTGATCCAAGTCGAGCGTGTAGGCTATGCCCACCTGCTGCATATCTTGAAGAGCCTTTTCTACATTATTTCGCGGGAAGGTGTAGACGCAAGCTGCAGGTGTTTCCATGTCACCGATAATAAACTTGCCGGAGGGGGTGATGATGTAGCGGAGCACTTCGCCGGACATGACGCCCTTAGCTGCATCGGCTACCACTGCGACGATCCCCGTATCGCCTTTGAGATAGTTCAGCGTGTCGGCGGGTACTGTCAGTGAGGCGGGCAGTCCAGCAAAGTCACGCTCGGTATAGACCTTCGACATGGACGGCTTACGGCTGACGATCACAGCATCCTTTTCTGTATTTGTCGCGATCCATTGGCTAGCCTTGATGAAGTTTTGCCAGTCCGGAGTGAAGCCGTAGAGCGGATCACCCAGCAACAGGTTCTGTTGCAAGACGGGCAGTGTGCGCCCCACACGATTCCGGGTGATGTTCAACGTGCCACCCAGCAAGATGAGTAGTACCACAGGGTAGACGATAAAGAACCGGCGTAGCCGCTCTGTGCTGAAAGCGTAATAGAGCGCACCAAGCAGGAAGACGAGGATGAGCGGGTAGTAGATCATGATCAACCGATCCTGTGCCCAGATAGTCTGCAAGACAACGAAGCTGGCGAAGTTGAGCACACCGGCATAGAGGCCCGCGAAGAGCAGAGGGGTGTTGCGGCGTACCATGATGACGACGAGTGCGGCAAAGTAGACTACGTAGATGACGACAGTCCGCCCTGCATCCGCATCAAACCAGTTGCTGGGTGTCTCGGGCACTATGCCAAGCATTTGGCAGAGGAATGCAGAGAGGTAGACGCGAGAGTTATCCCAGAATCTCACCATGAGTCCGGCAGCGTCTTCCATCCCTGCGTTGGGGTTGTAGTAATCCTTGGCCATAAGGTTCGTAAAGCTGTGTCCCGCCGATGCGTTCGGCCATAGGATACCCTTGATCAAGTAGAAGGCTGCGAGCATAAGCAGCGCCGCACCAACGGTGTAGAGTAGATTCTTCCACCGCCCCTTGATGGCAAAGTAGAGGATGACGACACCGATGACACAGAAGCCGATCTCACGTGTCATGCCCATCGCCAGCGTCAGAGCGCCAAGCGTGAGATACTTCTTCCAGTCATTCCGCAGCGTATAGTTCGGTATGCCGTCTTTCACCCAGAAATAGCGGGAGAAGAAGTAGAGGTAAACCGATTGAAGGAGCATGAAGAGAGGCTCGCTATAGGTGTAGCCGGCGTAAAAGAAGATGTAAGAGCAGATGGCAGCCAGCAGCATGGATGGGATCAGCACGGCCGACGGGATCCGCCTCTCGAAGGCCTTGTAAAGAAACCCAAAGGCACCAACGGTGAAGAGGACGGAGA